>JABFYB010000576.1 GCA_013361475.1 Hamadaea sp. | reverse complement strand
CACGACCTTGCCGTGGCCGAGCGCGTCCTCGAGCACGGTGTAGGCCGCGACGTTGTGCTCGGCCTCGGGCTTCATCGCGGCCGCGTATCCGCCGTCCTCGACGAAGTAGTCCACCACCTTGCCGGCCACCGGGGACCGGTTGACGTGCACGTCGAGCACCGACAGGAAGACCGCGATGCGCAGGAACTCCTCGTCGGCGAACCGTTCGTCGTAGAGGCGCTCGACCGACAGCACCTTGCCGTCGCTCGCGGCGACGACGGCGGCCGGATCGGCCGGAATGTGCCGATGCGGGTCACGGAAGAACGCGGCCACCGGAGCGGCGGCGAGCGCCGGAAGCAGCCACGCCTTGGACTTGGGGCGGATCGTCCGCAGGGCGGCGGCCAGGCCGAGCGCGATGCCCGCGGCGGCGACGCCGTTGGAGTCGATGTGCATCGTGCTGGTCAACGGCACGCTCGAGGTCCGGAACGCGGGCGCGAGCCCAGCCGCGACGGTCGCGTCGGCCTCGGAGAAGCGCAGTTTGTGGACCCGGACCGGCGGCGTGTTGAGCAGGACGAGGTCGGTGCCGACGCCGAACTGCGCCGAACGGCGGTCCAACTCGTCGGCCGCGCCGCCGGCGACCCCGGGCACGGCCACGACGGCCAGCACGAGGATGCCGCCCTCGGCGACCAGCTTGGTCAGGCTCTCGACGGTCAGCCGGGCGTCCTCGGCCGCGCCCACGACGGGCTCGGCGACGATGACGATCTCGGCCGGGGACGCCTCGGTCGGCGTCTGGACGACGGTGCAGGCCTCCGCGATCTCGGTGTCGAGCGAGGCGATGTAGGCCCGCAGCGCGGCCGCCTGGTCGCCGCCGACGATGGTCAGCTGGTCGTCGGGCTGGAGGGCGTCGAGCGCCTCACCGAGCACCAGCGAGTCCGGGCCGGCCCCCACGATCAGGGCGGTCTTCGGTCCGGGGTGGCGCTGCAGCTCGGCGGTGAGCGTGCGGGCGGCGCGCTCCCCGATGCGGACCTGGCCGAGGGGGCCGAGCGATGCCTGCGACATGAGTTGACTCCACCTTCGTCATCGGCGCGTACGGGGCTCAGCATATGCGCCGGGGCCGACACGCGCTCACGCTGGCGGGTCCGGCTCCGTTCTCGCCGTGTTCACCCCGACGCCAACGGCGCCGGCGCGGACGCGTCGGCGGGCGCAGACGCGCGCAGGGCGCCGGAGAACCCCCACCGGCGCCCTGCGCATCCCCCCTAGGGATTCGCGGTTATCCCTGAACAGGCGGCTGAGTGTCGGCGCCGCCGTGCTCGGATTCCACCGCGGTCCGATCGCCCCGCAGCACCCCGCGGACGATCGAGCCGATGCCGAGCAGCCCGACCAGGATCAGGCCCCCGGCGACGAACCAGCCGGCCGGCGGCAGGTCGACGTCCACCGTGCGGTGCACCGTCCAGAGTCCGGCGATCAGCAGGAAGACCAGGCCGAAGATGAGCGACAGCAAGTCGAGCGGGTGCTTCTTCATCGGGACACCTCCGCGTCGCTCAGGCTCACGTCGAGTTCCAGGTTCAGCTTGCCGCCGCCCGCACCGTCGGAGCCGAGGTCGGTGACGGTGAAGTCGTTGATGCGTACGCCGTTGGCGTTGCGGTCGAGGATCGTCGCGCTGCCGAGGCGTACGTCGGCCACCGCGTTGACGTCGACGTTCTCGGGCAGCAGCACTCGGAGGTTGCCCGCCTGGATCTTGACCCGGACCGTGCGTTCCTGCCCGGTGAAGTCCAGATCCCGCAGATCCAGGGTGGCGCTGCCGGCCCGGTGGTCGTAGTCGCCCCGGAGCGCGGCCAGCGTGGGCGGCGCCCAGGTGATGTCGCCCCCGCCGTTGCGCTCGTCCGTCGGCCAGTCGTCCCGGCCGACCGACGTGACGCTCAGCGCGAGCACCAGCCCGAGCCCGATGAAGATCCAGCCCCGGGCGCGGCCGAGCCAGGCCCCGATGACGAGGCCGAGACCGACCACGGCCAGGACGGCGGCCACGTACGCGGCGGCGCTGACGTCCACCACGTTCGCCACGTCGAGCAGCCCCATGACGCCGAGCACCACCAAGGCGGAGGAGAAGATCAGCGAACCGAGCCGCGACTGCTCCTTCGGCGGTTTCGGCGGCTTGAGCGGCTTCAGCGGCGGAGGCGGCGGGACGTTCACGAACGGCCCGTGCGGGGCGAACGCGGGCTGGTACCCCGGCGCGGTCGGCGGAGCCGGCGCCACGGGCGGGATCGGCTCGGTCACCGCGTTCGACGGGGCGTACGCGGGAAAGTGCGCGGCGGTGGAGCCGGCCGGTGGCGGCGTGGTCGCCGACGTGGCCGGGTCCTGCGGTGCGACCGGCCGGGCCGTGCCGCGATTGCGCTGGGAGTAGACGACGAAGACGATGGCCGCCGCGATCAGCAGGAACCACAGGACGGGCCAGGGCCGGTCGTCCAGGGTGCCCAGGAAGATCAGCAGCGTCACGGCTCCGGCGATCACGGTCAGCGCCGAGGAGGTGCTGGACCGTCCCCGGCCGAACACCGCCTCGACCGGCGACGCGGTGTCCCCGTCGGCCGGCGTGCCGAGCCAGAGCACGATGTACGCCAGCAGGCCGAACCCGCCGAAGAAGGCGAGCACGACGAACAGGACGCGCCAGAGCACCGGGTCGGTGTTGGTGGCCCGTGCCACCGCGCCGCTGACGCCGGCCAGATAACGGCCGGTACGCGGCCGGACGAGCCCGTAGCGGGCGGCGAACGCGCCCGGCGGGGGAGGCTGGTAGCCGGGCGGCGGCGTCTGCGGCCCCGGCGGTGGTGGTGTGGTCGCGTCCGCGGCGCCCGGCGGGGTCTCCGCACCGGGCGGCGGTGTGCTCGCGTCCGGAGCCTCCGGCGGAGGCGAGTCGCTCTCCGCGGGCGGCTTCGGCGCTCGCTGGGCGTCGTCGAACTCGGTCATGTCACCATCCTGCGGCCGGACCGGCCCCAGAGACCTCCGGCGCCGACCCTGAGCCCACCCTGATAATCCAGCTCACAACAGAATCAGGGTCGCGTAGGGTCGTCGGCGCGCAGCGGGCATGTGACGATCGTCAGGTGACCACCACCACCGCGTACCCGCCGCTGCGCCGCAGCCGCTCGGACCGCATGGTCGCCGGCGTGGCCGGCGGCATCGCCGAGCACGTCCGGGTGCCGGTCGCCGCCATTCGGGTGGCCTTCCTCGTGCTGCTCGCCGCGCACGGGCTCGGCGCGGTGCTCTACGCGGTCTACTGGGCGGTCATGCGCGACGAGGACAGCGATGTCCCGGTCCGCCGTGACCTGGTCAAGACCATCCCGTACGCGATCCTAGGCTTCGGCATCCTCGTCGTGATGATGCTGCTGTTCGGCGGCGACGGGATCTCCTTGGCGGCCGGCTGGCTGCTGGCGCTCGTCGTCCTCGGCGGCGGCCTGATCTGGCACCAGGCCGAGCCGGGCCGGTTGACGAAGCTCAGCGGGCTGCTCGGCGGCGACCGCCGGCCCGTCTTCGTGCTCAGCCTGCTCGGCGGCGGTCTGCTGGTGGCGGTCGGGATCATCGGCCTGGTCACCCTGTACTCACCGGTCGAAGGGCCGAGCCTGTCGGTCGTGGCGTTCGCCGTCGTCTTCGCGCTCATCGCGCTGACCGGCGTCGGGGTGGTCGCCGCGCCGACCCTGTGGCGGACGGCGACCGCGTTGCGGGCGGAGAAGGAAGGCCGCATCCGCGAACAGGAGCGGGCGGAACTGGCCGCGATGGTGCACGACCAGGTCCTGCACACCCTGGCCCTCATCCAGCGCAACGCGGCCGACCAGGCCACCGTCACCCGGCTCGCCCGTGGGCAGGAGCGGTCGCTGCGGAACTGGCTCTACAAGCCCATGGGGTCGGCCGAGGAGTACTTCGCGGCCGCGGTCGAGGAGGCGGCGGCCGAAGTGGAGGACACCTTCGCGATCGCCGTCGAGACGGTCGTGGTCGGCGACTGCATGGTGGACGATCGCATCCGGGCCCT
The DNA here is from genome assembly GCA_013361475.1 of Hamadaea sp. Lineage (GTDB taxonomy): Bacteria > Actinomycetota > Actinomycetes > Mycobacteriales > Micromonosporaceae > Hamadaea. Next base: position 1,679 of record JABFYB010000576.1, on the reverse strand, counting down.
GGTGGCCGCGACACGCGAGGCGTTGGTCAACGCCGCCCGGCACGCCAAGGTCGGCACGGTCTCGTTGTACGCCGAGGTCGAGCCGGACGAGATGAGCGTGTTCGTCCGCGACCGCGGCGTCGGATTCGAGATGTCCACAATCGACGACAACCGGCACGGCGTGAGAGGCTCCATCGTCGGCCGGATGCAACGCCACGGCGGCCGGGCGGAGATCCGCAGCGAGCCGGGCGAGGGCACCGAGGTGCGTCTGCACCTGCCGATCGGCACCAGCAAGGAGAAAGCCTGATGAGCGGCGACACCACCCAGCCCGTACCGACCGAGTCCGAGCCACGGCGGCTGCGGGTCTTCCTCGTCGACGACCACGCGATGTTCCGGGCGGGCGTACGCGCCGAGCTGGGCGTCCACGTGGACGTCATCGGGGAGGCCGCGACCGTCCCCGAGGCGATCTCGGCCATCGCCGCGCACCAGCCGGACGTCGTCCTGCTCGACGTCCACATGCCCGAAGGCGGCGGGCGCGCCGTGCTGGAGGCCACCCGGCGGGCGTACCCGCAGGTGCGCTTCCTCGCCCTGAGCGTCTCCGACGCCGCCGAGGACGTCATCGGCCTCATCCGGGCCGGGGCCCGGGGCTACGTCACCAAGACGATCTCCCCGGACGAGCTGGCCGCCGCCATCCGCCGGGTCGCCGACGGCGACGCCGTGTTCAGCCCGCGGCTGGCCGGATTCGTCCTGGACGCCTTCGCCGCCCGCCCCGACGCCTCGCTGGCCGACCCCGAGCTGGACCAGCTCACCAACCGGGAACGGGAGGTGCTGCGGCTGCTCGCCCGCGGATACGCCTACAAGGAGATCGCCAAGGAGCTGTACATCTCGATCAAGACGGTCGAGACGCACGTCAGCAACGTCCTCCGGAAGCTTCAGATGTCCAACCGGTACGAGCTGTCCCGGTGGGCGGCCGACCGCAGACTGGTCTGACCCCTACTCGGCGGCCGCACTCGTCCCCAGCGCACCTCGGCCGGCCCGCAGGATCAGCAGGGCCAGCTGCGTACCGTCCGCGCCGAGCTCGTTGCGGAACCGGTCGAGGATCTCCCGCTCGCGGGAGAGCACCAAGCGCGTGCCGCCGGAGGCGACCCGGGTCGCCCCGACCCGCTGGGAGATCGCGGCCCGCTCCTTCCAGAGCGAGATCAGTGCGGCATCGATCTCGTCGATCCGCGCGCGCAGATCGATGATCTGTTCAGCCGCGCCTTCCTCGCGCGTACCGGTGCCGTTGAGTCCGTCGTTCGTGCCGGTCAGGGCCGTCGTGGTCATCGTCTCTCCTTGGGTCGGTGTCCGGTTTCGGCCCTGGGCAGCGAAAAGCCCCGGGCTCGTGGAGCCCGGGGCTTTCGTCGGTCGGTATGCGCTCAGGCGCGACCTACGGCAGCGGGACTCCCGGAGCCGTAAAAATAAAATCGCACCTGCTGAAGCACTCGACCACTATGCCACGGTGGCCGGGCCCGTCACCAGGCCCGACCACGATGTGAGAGTCAGGCGACTCGGGTGATCCGGTTGACCGGCCCCGGAGCCACCGGGCTGCTCGCCGCGAAGTACGCGACCAGGGCGTCGATGTCGAAGCCCGGGTGCACGATCTTGTCGGTGCCCACGTTGAGCCGGCTCGGGTTCTTGACCGTCCCGTCCGGGTTGTACGC
>JABFYB010000091.1 GCA_013361475.1 Hamadaea sp. | reverse complement strand
CCGGGACGCCCCGGGAAGGAGAGGGGCGCCCCGCTGGCAGGCGGGACGCCCCGGGAAACGGACCGTCAGCTCCCGGTGATCTGGAACGACGATCCCGGCTGGATGACGATGTTGCCGTCGGCGTTGCCGGTGCAGGTCACGTTGCTGAGCACGGCGTTGCCGCGTGCCCCGCCCATCGCGTAGATCCCGGCGCCGTTGACCGATCCCTGTACGCGTACGTTGGTGATCTTCACGTTGGGCATGCTGCCGCCGCCCGTCTTGAACTGGATCCCGTCGTACGTCGAGTCGTAGATCTCGGTGTCGCGGATGGTCACTCCGACGATGTCGGTGGTCGACGCGAACAGGGTGATCGCGCCGAATTCCTGGGCCTCGCCCCAGAACACGCCGCCGGCCCGGTAGAGGGCGTTGTTGGCGACGGTCGTCGTTCCCGAGAACGGCAACGGACTGTGGTCGGTCGCCAGCATGATGCCCGGGTAGTTCATGGTGTCGAAGATCAGGTTGTTCTCGATCGTGTTGCCGTAGCCGCCGTAGATCGCCGCGCCGTTGGCCCGCCACGGCAGCTGGATCGTGTTGTTGGTGAAGTGGTTGTCGTGGCCGATGTCCACCGACTGGTCCTTGACGTACTGGTTGGCCCAGACCGCCAGGGAGTCGTCGCCGGTGGTGCGGAACGACGAATTGAACACCGTCGAGTTGCGCGTGCCGTTGGAGAAGTTGATCCCGTCGGCGTACGTGTCGCGGATGCGCATCCCGCTGAACTGGAGCCCGTCACCGGGATTCCAGTACGCCGGGGTGTCGGAGTAGTCGCGGCCGACCCAGGCTCCGACGTTGACGTGTTCGATCCAGAGGTTGGCGATCTTGGTGTTCTTGCCGAACCGGCCGTTGAGGCCGTGGCCGCGGTTGGCCCGGTTCGTCGTCATCCCGAAGATCGCCAGGTCGGACAGCTGCACGTTGTCGTCGATGTCGAAGCCGACGTTGCCTTCGTGCGGGTGGTTGATGTTGCCGACCACGTTCTGCGGTTCGGTGTTGGTGTAGAGCGTGGTGTACCACATGCCCGCGCCCTTGATCACCGCGTTGCGGATGCCCTTCTGGTTGTACTGGTTGCGGGTCGGGTCGGGCGAGAGGATCTTCTGCTCCTGCCGCCACTGCCCGGCCGGGATCCACACGCAGCTGATCACGCCGTTCTCGTCGTCGGTCACCGCTCGCTGGATCGCGCTGGTGTCGTCGAGCCCGTCGTTGGGAATCGCGCCGTACTGCGTGATCGAGGTGCATTCGGCCGGCTTGGTCAGCTCCGGCGCGACCTGCTCCAGGTCGATGAAGTCGACGATGTAGAAGGTCGCGGTGTCACCGGAGTCCCGCTGGAGCCGGAACTTGGTGCCCGGCGGGTAGCTCGCCGACAGCAGCGCGTGCGACTCGTCGAACAACCGGCGGGCGTTGGCCTGCGGTGAGTTCGACAGGCTTTCGGTGTCGTCGGTCGTGCCGTAGAGCCAGCTGTTGCGGGAGGAGAGGGTGATCTTCTGGGCGAAGGTTCCGTTGATGTAGAGGCTGAGCGTCCGGTCGATGCCGCCGCCGCTGGGCGCGTCCGGGATCGAGTTGCGGACGACGATGGAGTTCGCCTGGTTGGTGGAGGTGAACTCGACGTACTGCCCGGCGTTGTCCAGGCGTACTGACTGCCGGCCGGAGGATTCGGTGGCGAAGTTGGTGTGCCCGAAGGTCCGCAGCGGGTCGGCCGTCAGCAGGGTTCCCGAGTAGGACGCCGATTCGGCCTCGTACTCGGTGTAGGGCAGGGCGGCGCCTCGCCCCACCACGATGGCCTGCGCGAACGAGTTGTTGGTCTCGTTCGTCTCGGCCACGGTATTGGTCGCGTCCGCGGTCGCGGTGATGGTCGCTCCACCGGCCGTGGCCGTCCAGGTTCCGGTCACGGGCACAGTGACGGTCGCACCCGCGCCGACCGACGCGGTGTTCGTGTTCAGCGTCGTCCCGGCGACGGTCACCCGGGTCACGCTCGTGACTCCGGTGGCCGTGGTGCCACGGTTCTTCAGCGTGACGGTGAAGGAGACGGCCTGCCCGGCCGCCGGGTTCGCCGGGTTGGCGGCGATCCCGAGCACCTGCAGGTCCGGTCCGGGGGCCTGGCCGACCACCATGCCGGTCGCGTTGGCGGCGCTGTTGTTGCCCTCGTTCTTCTCGAACACGGTGTTCGTCGGATCGACCGTGGCGCTGACGGCGTACGTGCCCATCGCCAGGGTGCCGACGCTGACGCTGACCGGTGCGGAACCGCCGGCTGCGATGGCCGGAACGGTGAGCGTCGCCTTCTGCGTACCGTTGAGGGAGAAGGCCAGGGTGGTGGCGGTCGAGGCCAGGTCACCCGCGTTGGTCACCGTCGCCGACAGGCTCACGCTGCTCGTCTCGTCCGGCGACGCGGGGCTCCAGGCCACGTTCGACACCGTCAGGTCCGGGTTCGGCGATGGCGTACCGCACACCTCCAGCTCCGCGACCTGGCCGGAGGGCGCCCCGGTGTTCGCGGTGAAGCGCAGCCGGATGTCCGCGGTGGTCGCGGTCACCGGCACGGTCACGGTGTTCGTTCCTTGCCCGAAGGTGTACGCCGCCGCAGCGACCAGCGACGTGTAGGTGGTCGACGCCTGATCGCGGCCGAACACCTGGAACGTCTGGGAGCGGGTGCCCCAGGCCGGGTCCGGGTTGAGTTTGACGGTGACGGCCGAGACGGCGTGGTTGGCCCCGAGCGCGACGGTCAGATCCTGCGGGTAGGACGCGGCGCCCTCCCAGTAGGTCGTGACGTTGCCGTCGGTGGCCTTCTCCGGGGTGAACGTGAAGATCGAGCCGGTCGCGGTGACGGGCTTGTTGAGTGCGACGTTGGTGCACGCCGGCGGCTGATGCCCGGTACGCGTGACGGTGTTGCTGTTGCCGGAGAGGTTCCCGGCGCCGTCCCGCGCGCGGACGTAGTAGGAGACGGTGGCGGTCGTCGGCTGGGTGTCCTGATAGGTCAGAACGGTGCCGAGCGTGGCGATCGCGGTGCCGCCCCGATACACGGTGTACCCGGCCAAGCCGCTGCCGCCGGTGTCGGTGGCCGCGCCCCAGGTCAGGGTGATCGTCGTGGCTGCCTCGGTGTAGGACAGGGTGCCCGGCACCGTCGGGGGCGTGGTGTCCGGGCTCGTCCCGGTACGCGTGACGGTGTTGCTGTTCGCCGAGACGTTCCCGGCGTTGTCCCGCGCCCGCACGTAGTACGACACCGTGGCCGTGGTGGGCTGGGTGTCCGACCACGTCGTCACCGACCCGACGGTGGCGGCGAGGCTGCCGTCGCGGAAGACGTCGTATCCGGCGAGGCCGCTGCCGATGTCGGTCGACGCGCCCCAGGCGAGCGTGATCGTCGTGCCGGACTGCGTGAAGGAGAGCGTCCCGGGGACGGTCGGCGGCGCGTCGTCGACGACACCGGCGCTGTAGACCTCCAGCTCCGACAGCTGCCCGGCCGGCCAGCCGGTGTTGGCGGTGATCCGCACCCGGACGTAGCGGGCCGACACGGTGGTGAGGCTGACCGTCACCGAGTTCGCGGCGACCGACGGGTCGAAGGCGTACGCCGCCGACGCTTTCGCGGTGGTGTAGGTCGTGCCGTCGGTGCTCGTCTCGATCGACAGGGTCTGCGTACGCGTACCCCAGGTCGGCGGGAGCTTGAGCACGACCTTGCCGACCGAGAGCGCCGAACCGAGGTCGACGCCGAGCCACTGCGGGAAGGCGTTGTTCGGGCTCTCCCAGTAGGTGGCCGGGTTGCCGTCGACGGCGTTGCCGGAGCCGTAGACGTCGGCGTGGCCGCTCTCGGCCGTCGGCCGGCCCTGCGCCAGGTTGCTCGCCGACGTGGTCGTCCCGTAGACCTCCAGTTCGGACAGTTGAGCGGCGGACCAGCCGGTGTTGGCGGTGATGACCACGCGTACGTAGCGGGTGGACGCGACCGCGAAGGACACGGTCACCGCGTTGCCGCTCGCCGGGTCGAAGGTGTACGCCGCCGACGTCTTGAGGTCGGCGAAGCTCGTCCCGTTCGTGCTGCCCTGCACGGCCAGCGTCTGGGACCGGGCGCCCCAGCCGCTGGGCAGTTTGAGGACGATCTGGTCGACGCTGGTGACACTGCCGAGGTCGAGCTGGGCCCATTGCGGGAAGGCGCCGCTGCTCTCCCAGTAGCTGGCCGGGTTGCCGTCGTTGAGGTTGCCGGCGGCGTACCCGCCGTTGGCGCTGCTGGCCGACGCGGTCTTGCCGAGCGAGAGGTTGGGCCCACCGGCGGCGTACGCGCCGGGCACCCAGCTCACGGTGGCGAGGGCGAGCGTGGCGACGACCGTTGTCGCCAGGCTACGGAGAAGTCGTCTCATCAGTGTCCTTTCACTGTGCCGGTCTTGCGGCCCAGCTGTCACAGATCGAACATTGAGTTGTCGAAATATTGCACTGATTGAGGCGAGAGGTTACCGAAGCGCCATCGGGGCGTCAACAGTTCGAAACACGTGCATGGAAAAGGCGGTGAACCCCGATCGGGGTTCACCGCCGTCAGCTGTGCGAGCGAGGTCAGCCCGCGAGCCGGCCCTCGTCGGTCCGGTTCTCGTCGGCCGGATCGTCGTCGCGCCCGCGCAGGGCGTCGCGTACGTCGTCGCCGGCCTGGCCGAGCTTCGCCTTGGCCTGATCGGCCAGTCCCTCGGCCTGGAGACTGTGGTTGTCCGTCGCGTCGCCGACCTTCTCCTTGGCCTTGCCGATCAGCTCTTCGGCCTTGTGCTTGGCGTCGTCCACGGTTCCCATGGGAGTTCTCCTTCCTGCGTGCTCTCGGTGCCGGAGATATGCCCGCGGAAGGCGACCGCTAATCGTCGTATGGATCACGTGGGGCGACGTCGCGAAGCCAGTCCGGGCGTACGCCCACGGCGTCGGGCTGCTCACCCCACTCGCAAGCCGGCCCGGCGTGGCCCTTGATGTCCAGGGTGGATGTCGACGGGTCGGCGGCGAACCGCTCGAGATCGTCGGCGTACCGTAGGAGCAACCCCGTCCACGACGGAGCGAGGACATCCCAGGTGCCGCACTCGGGATCGACGCGGAACACCTGGCCGGGCGTGCCGCCGCGGGGCGGGTCCAGGTCGAGCAACCACCACACGTCGCCGTTCATCGTCCCGACCGCGATCCGGTTCTCGCCGGTCAGCGTCGGCCGCACCGGTCCGCTCACCCGGATCGACTTGTCGTCGATCTGGTACGCCAGCACGCCGGGATCGGTCCAGAGCGGATCGTCGTCGGAGTTGTCGCGCCACATCTGGGTGGCCTCGACGATCTCCTCGGCGGAGTAGAGCGAGTCGAGCGGGACGGCGCTGGGCGTGTTTCCCCCGGTCCCGTCGTGGATGCGCAGGCTCGCCCGGAAGTCGGGCGGCAGCGGCAGGCCCAACGCCGCCTCGACCGCGTCGATCGCCACGTCGGAGGCGGGCGGCCGCAGCGACGGCACCGCCTCCGGCAGTACGCGCAGCAGCGCGGCCTCGATCCGGGCCCAGGCCTCGGCGACGGTCCGATCAGCGTCAGTGTGCGTCACGCCGGGCAGTGTAGCCGCGCATCCCGCTGCTGGGAGCGCGGGAGGATGGCGGGCCGGGTGTCGATCCCGCCATCCTCGGCGTGCTGGGCGTACTAGGCGCTGCGGCGCGACAGGACCGGCAGACCCGCCGACACCACCGCGAGGACCAGGCACAAGCCGACCGTGGCGGCGAGGGTCGGCCACGGGATCACCATCGGCACCGTCGCGCCGATCTCGGCCGACAGCCCGCGGGCCAGCGCTGCCAACGCGGCCACGGCGACGACCAGACCGAGCCCGCCGCCGATGAGCACGACGGCTGAGGTCTCGGCGCTCAGCATGCCGAGCACCTGCGCACGGGTGGCCCCGGACAGGCGAAGCAACCGCAGATCCGCCGCTCGGGCGGCGCTCGCCATGACCATCGTGTTGACCACCGCCAGCAGGCCGAACCCGGCCGACACCCCGATCAGGACCACGGTGAACACCCACACCAGGCGGTCGTCGGCGTCCGCGCTGGCCCGGGCGTACGCCTGCCCGGTGAGGTGCCGCGCACCGAGTCCGGTCAGCTCAGCGGGGTCGGCCCGATCACGGTAGACCGCCGCCGTCAGCGCCGACGGGTCCACCGCCCGGACGACGCCCCGATCGAGCAGGATGCCGGCCGGGCTCGGCCCGGTGGCCAGCACCGCCGTCACGACCAGCGAATACGACTGCCCGTCCGCTGCCGTCACCGGATACGCGCCGCCGAGGCTCCAGCCACTCTGGTCGGCGTACCCGGCGGTGATCGCTGCCGGCAGGCGCGTACTGCCGGCCGATCGCTGGTGGATCATCGCCAGGTCGCCGGAGCCGACGGTGAACAAGGCGTCCTCGGCGGCGCTGATTCCCGCTGCGGACAACGGTTCCGGCCCCGCGTACACGATGGTGGGCAAGAGGGACCGGCCCGCGGCAGCGGTGACGGCGGCGTCGGAGAGGCCGGGTGTGTCGCTGGGCACGACGACGGCGACCGCCCCGGCGTCGGTGACCCGGCCGATGCCGTAGGAGGCGGTGGAGGTCTGGACCATTCCGCCGACGAGGACGGCGAACGCCACGCTGAGCAGGATCGGCGCGGCGGTCGAGGCGGTACGCCGGGCGGCGGTGCGAGTGTGCTGGCGGACGAGGAGAGCCGTCGCGCCCCGGCCCTGGGCGAACGGGGCGGTCACCAGCCGAACGGCGGGCGGCAGGATCGCCGGGGCCAGCAGACTGCCCGCCGTCGTCAACGCCATCGCCGCGTACAAGGCGTAGGTGCCGAGGTCGGGACCGGCGGCGTCGGTCGCGGCCACGCCGAAGAGGACCGCGACGGCGAGCGCGACCAGGCCGGTCAGCCACCGCACCCGTCCCATCGGCCGATCGTCCAATGCGGACTCACGGAGCGCGTCGAGGGGACTGACCCGGGCCGCTCGCCAAGCGGCGGCGATCGCGCCGCACAGCGCGATCAGCACCCCGGCGGCCACTGCCGCCAGCGGGATCCACAGCCGGTACGCCACCGTGAACGTCGCCGGTTCGAAGCCGGTACGCACGAGCCACCGTGCGACGGGCGACGCCATCGCCAACCCCACCGGTACGCCGGCCAGCCCACCGGCGAGCCCGACGAGCACCACCTCGCCGTGGATCATCCGCCGAACCTGCCGGGGAGCCGCACCCAGCAGCCGAAACAAGGCCAGTTCCCGGTGCCGCCGGCGCGTGGCGAAGGCGAACGCCGACGCGACGATGAACACCGAGACGAACGCGCCCAACGCCGAGACGGCCAGCAGCACCTGGAGCCCGATCCAGCGCGTACGCGCATCGGCGGCGGGCTCCACCGCAGCCCGGCCGGAACCGTGCAGGACTTCGCCGTCACGCCCGACGATCTCGGCGAGCGCGGCCGGGTCGACGGCTTTCGTGGTGAGCAGGCCGAGGAGGCGTACGCCGCCCGCCCGTTCGCGGGCCAGCGCGTCGCTCACCCACAGCCCGGGCGCGTCGACCGTGCCCGACACCGTGAACGTCTCCGGTCCCCGGGCGGTCAACAGGGTCACCGCTGATCCGGGGGCGATCCCGAGCCGGCTGTCCACGACGACCTCGGCCGAGCCGCTCGGGGCGCGACCGGAGCGCAGGGCGTACGCGCCGAGGGCGGCGGCCGGCCAGCCCGACGCGTCCTGAGCGCCGCCCGCCGGTGCTCCGTCCCGCAGCAGCTGGGCGTAGAAGCGATGCTCGGCGACGACCTCGCGTACGCCGTCCACCCGGCTCAGCTCGGCGGCCATGGCGTCGGCGTGCTCGGCCGACCAGGGACGAGGCTCGGTGAACGCCTCGGCGTCGGTGGGTGGGATCGGGCGGACGAGTACGGGCGCGGCGGCGTACCGGTCGGGCAGCACCGGCTGGGCCGAGGTGAGCAGCAGGCCGCAGACGGTGAGGACGGCGACCGCGACGGCGAGGGTCGCCGCGGTGCCGAGCAGGCTGCGCCACCGTTGCCGCAGCGAGGCCAGCGCGATCATGCCCGCACCGTCCCCTGGACGAGCCGGGCCGCGATCTGCGCGGGATCGGCGCCGGTGATCTCGTCGACGAGCCGCCCGTCCGCCAGCACGAGTACGCGATCCGCGGCGGCGGCCGCGACCGGATCATGGGTCACCATCACGACGGTCTGGTCGTGGGTGCCGACGAGGCGGCGCAGCGTCGCGAGCACGACCCCGGAGCTGGTGCTGTCGAGCGCGCCGGTCGGCTCGTCGGCGTACAGGACGGCCGGTCGGGTGATCAGCGCCCGGGCGAGCGCCACCCGTTGCTGCTCACCGCCGGACAACTGAGCCGGGTAGTGCCCCGCCCGCTCGGCCAGCCCGACTTCGGCGAGCGCCCGGGTCACCTCCGCCGGATCGAGCCGGCGCCGGGCCAGCCGATGGGGCAGGCCGACGTTCTGCGCCGCGGTCAGCGCCCCGACCAGGTTGTACGCCTGGAACACGAACCCGATCCGGTCCCGGCGCAGCAGCGTACGGGCGTGCTCCGACAACCCGGCCAGCTCGGTGCCGCCGATCGTGATCGTGCCGCTGTCGGGAGTGTCCAGCCCGGCCGCACACTGCAGCAGCGTCGACTTGCCCGATCCGGACGCGCCCATGACGGCGGTGAAACTGCCCGCCGTGAACTCGGCGCTCACCCCGTCGAGCGCCGTCACCGCGGCGGAGCCGCTTCCGTACGTCTTGCGGACCGCCGTCAGGCGGACCGTCACCGTGGATGTCATGCCGATTACTCCACCGCGTGCGAGCCGCCGGCACATTGGTGCGCGAGCGAGGATCAGGACTACACCCAGCACTACTGTGCTCGGCGTTTGCGCAGGTTAGGGTTCGTGCCGTGAACGCGCGTACCGCCCTGTCCGCCGCCGCCTCGCCCCCGTGGCGGCTGGCGCGCTCGGCCTGGCCGTGGCGATCGCTGGCCTACCTGCTGACCGGGCTAGTCCCGGCTGCGCTGCCGCTCGCGTTGCTGGCCGGGCTCGAACTGCTTCATCCAGAGCCGACGGTGCTGGCGGGTCTGCTGCTGGTCGCGCTGCTGATCGTGGCGGCCGCCGGTCCCGTGCTGGCCGGATTCGAGCGGTGGCGGCTGCGGCTGGTCGACGCCCGGCCCCTGCCCGCCCGGCCGCCGATCCGGCTCGGCGAACCCGGCCTCTGGCGGGAGACCGGCTACGCCGTGCTCGGCGCGTGCGTCGCCTGGTGCCTCGATCTGGCCGTCATCGGGCTGTCGCTGTTCCTGCCGTTGCTGCTCATGTCGGCCCCGCTCCAGCCGACCGATCCCGGGGCGGAGCTGCCGGCCGCCCCGGCGACCCGCACGGCGCTGTTCGTCGCCGGGCTGATCCTGCTGCCGCTGACGGCGTACCCGATCACGGCGTGGGCCGGGGCGCGGGCGGCGATCGCCCGGGCGGTGCTGGCCCCGGCCGACGCCGCCCTGGCCGACGAACTCGTCGAGGTGATGCGGTCCCGCGTACGCCTCGTCGACGGGTTCGACTCCGAACGGCGACGCATCGAACGCGACCTGCACGACGGCGCGCAGCAGCGCCTGGTCGCCTTGAGCATGACGCTGGGCCTGACCCGGCTGCAGGTCGCCGACGACCATCCGGCCGCGGCTCTGCTCGACCAAGCCCGCGAGCAGACGGCCCAGGCCCAGGCCGAGCTGCGCGAGCTGATCCGGGGCGTGCATCCGCAGATCCTCAGCGACCGCGGGCTGGCCGCCGCCCTGCGCGACGTCGCCGGGCGGTCGCCGATCCCGGTCGACCTGCGCCTGCGGCTCGACGAGCGGCTGCCCGCGCCGGTCGAGATCACGGCGTACTTCGCGGTCTCGGAGGCGCTGGCGAACCTGGCCCGGCACAGCGGCGCCTCCGCCGGGTCGGTGTCGGCCTCGGTGCAGGGGGACACGCTGGTGGTCGAGGTGTCCGACGACGGGACCGGGGGAGCCGATCCGGCTCGGGGCACCGGTCTGACCGGGCTGGCCGACCGGGCCGCGACCGTCGGCGGGCGGCTCCTGCTCGCCAGTCCGGCCGGTGGCCCGACGCTGCTGCGAGTGGAGTTGCCGTGCGGGCGCTGACGATCGTGCTCGCCGAGGACTCGGTCCTCTTGCGCGAGGGATTGACCAGTCTGCTGCGGCATTTCGGCCATGACGTCGCCGCGGCGGTCGGCGACGCCGAGGCGCTGCGCCACGAGGCGTTGGCGCGGCAGCCGGACGTCGTCGTCACCGACGTCCGCATGCCGCCCGGGTTCAGCGACGAGGGACTGCGGGCCGCGTTGTCCCTGCGGGCCGACCGCCCGCAGCTGCCGATCCTGGTGCTCAGCCAATACGTCGAGCAGACGTACGCCACGGAGCTGATCGACGCGGGCCGGTCGGCGGGCACCGGTTACCTGCTCAAGGACCGGGTCGGGGAGGTGGCCGAGTTCGTCGACGCCCTCGTCCGGGTGGCCGACGGGCACACCGTCATCGATCCGGAGGTGGTACGCCAGTTGCTGGACCGCCGCCGCGACCCGGTGAGCCGGTTGACTCCCCGGGAGCGGGAGGTGCTGGGACTGGTCGCCGAGGGCCGGTCGAACGCCGCGATCGCCCGTCGCCTCGTCGTGACCGAAGCCGCCGTCGCCAAGCACATCGCGGGCATCCTGACCAAACTCGACCTTCCGCCGGACGCCGACGACCACCGCCGGGTGCTCGCCGTGCTCGCGTACCTGCGGGCCTGATCCGGCGGCGGGCTCAGCCTGGGAAGGGCGGCAGGACGGCGAAGCGGGGGTCCACTGTGACCTGAGCGGCCAGCTGCGCCAGCAGTTGACGGACTCGGCTCAGTGGATGCTGCGGGAATTGCGGGTCGTACGCGGGCGAGTCCGCCACGTGCGAGGGCAGGCCGCCGTCGCCCTCGGGTCCGTAGGGGTGCGGGTGGAAGTAGGCCGTCGGCCCGACCTGGGCCATCACCATCGCCTCCCGCATACCGGTGGTGCCCTGCTCGGCGGCCTGGACGCGCAGCACTGCGCTGCACCGGGACTTGGGCAGGATGTAGCTGCCGAGGAACGCTTGACCGTGCTCCTGATGCTGCAGCTTCACCTTCACGATCTGGCGCAGCGCGGGCTGGCCGCCGAGCGGCACCACGTCGGCCTCGATCAGCGCCCCACCCTGCTGCGCGGCCAGTCTCGCCAGCCCACGTCGTAGCGACGGCAGGTCGGTGAGGGCGGCCGGCAGGTCCGGCACGAGGCCGAAGAAGACCGGCTGGATGATGATCCGCTCGTCGTTGGCCCAGGTGTCTTCGGCGACCGGAGCGAAGCCGGGCAGGAGGAACTGCTGAAAGGGGTGCATGCGACGTGATCGTGCCAGATCTTGGCCCGTCCGGGCGCGCGGGCTGCTCTTGACATGTGGACGTAGGTCTATCATTCTCTGCGAGAGAGCGCTCTCCAGCATGATCCGCCGGTTTCCCGACCGGTCGTCCCCGCACGCCCTGGCGGTCGGCAGCGACGCCGCCGCCGGGCGTACCCGCATACCGGGAGATGCCCATGAGCCTCCGCCCAGGCCTGCTCCGCCCACCCCGCAGACGTCCACGTTGGATGGTGCTGGTGGCGTCCACCGTCCTCGTCGCGGCCACCTCTCTGATCAGCGCGGCCCAACCCAGCCACGCCGCGTCCGTCCTGCTGTCGCAGGGCAAGCCCGCCACCGCCTCCACCGCCGAGAACGCCGGCACCGCCGCGAGCGCGGCCGTCGACGGCGACACCGGTACGCGCTGGTCGAGCGCGTTCAGCGATCCCCAGTGGCTCCAGGTCGACCTCGGCGCGACCGCCACGATCGACCAGGTGATCCTGCGCTGGGAGGCGGCGTACGCGACCGCGTTCCAGGTGCAGGTGTCGGCCGACGCCGCGACCTGGACCTCGATCTACTCCACGACCAGCGGCACGGGTGGCACCCAGACCCTCACCGTCGCCGGAACCGGCCGATACGTCCGGATGTACGGCACCGTCCGGGCGACCGGCTACGGCTATTCGCTGTGGGAGTTCCAGGTCTACGGAACGGCCGGGTCCGGCAGCTGCGGCACGGCCAACGCGGCGCTGAACAAGACCGCGACCGCCTCCTCCACGGAGAACGCGGGCACCCCGGCTTCGGCCGCCGTCGACGGAAACACCGGTACGCGCTGGTCCAGCGCGGCCAGCGATCCGCAATGGCTCCGCATCGACCTCGGTTCGTCGCAGACGATCTGCAAGGTCGGGCTGAGCTGGGAGGCGGCGTACGCGACGGCGTTCCAGATCCAGGTGTCGGCCGATGGCGGCACCTGGACGTCGATCTACTCGACGGCGACCGGAACCGGTGGTTCGCAGAGCCTCACCGTCACCGGGACCGGCCGCTACATCCGCATGTACGGCACCGCCCGGGGCACCGGCTGGGGCTATTCGCTGTGGGAGTTCACGGTCAACACCACCGGCGGCGGTGGCGGAGGCGGCGGGGGAGTCTCCGGCCCGATCATCTCTCAGTACGCCCCGGTGAAGGCGTCCTCCTACGAAGGCGGCAACGCTCCCGCAGCTGCCCTCGACGGGCGTACGACGACCCGGTGGAGCAGCGCGTTCGGCAGTGATCCGCAGTGGATTCAGGTCGACCTCGGCGGCACCGCGTCGATCACCGGCGTCGTGCTCAACTGGGAGTCGGCGTACGCGTCGGCGTACCGGGTCGAGGTGTCGGCTGACGCCACGACCTGGACCTCGATGTACGCCACGACCAGCGGGCACGGCGGCATCGAGAACCTCGGCATCACCGGGACCGGCCGCTACGTCCGCGTCTACGGCACCGCTCGGGCGACCGGCTACGGCTATTCGCTGTGGGAGGTGGAGGTGCACGGCTCGGTCGACACCAGCGCGACGACGCCGCCGATGCTGTCCGGCCCGACCAAGCCGCCCGCCACCACCGGGCAGTTCGCGTTGTCCGCCCCGGCCGACGCGGCGATGATCACCACGACTCGACGGCCGGCGTTCAGCTGGGCGGCGGTCTCCGGCGCGGTGCGGTACCAGGTCTGGATCAACCTCAGCCGGACCGACTACGACTTCAGCGCCACCGGCAATCTGCTCGACCTGTACACGAAGGTGGCCGAGCCGACCGGGACCAGTTACACCCCGAACTGGGACCTGCCCGACCGGTGGACGTACAAGTGGTACGTCACCTCCGTGTCCAGCAGCGGCGCGACCACCACGTCGGCCATCCGGACGTTCAGCGTCTACGTGCCGGTGCTCGCCTCCGGCGACGGCGTCAACATCGTCAACGGCAGCCGGGACCTCAACAAGAACGGCACCATCGAGCCGTACGAGGACTGGCGTCAACCCGTCGCGACCCGGGTCAACGATCTCCTGTCGCGAATGACGGTGACGGAGAAGGCGTATCAGATGTTCTACAACGCGCAGACCTTCCCGCAGTCGGGCTGGCACTTCGGCCCGGCGCAGGCCCCCGACCTGGACTCCTACTTGCGGGCCTCGGCCGCGACGCGCCTGGGGATTCCGTTCATCTCGGCCGGGGACACGATCCACGGCTACCAGACGACCTACCCCACCCAGAGCGCGCTGGCCGCGAACCGCGACTACCTGCTCGACTACAAGCTGGGCGACGTGCAGCGCCGCGAGCAGCTCGAAGTCGGCACGCGCGGGGTCCTCGGCCCGTTGGCCGAGGTGGGCACGAAGGTGATCTACCCGCGGATCCAGGAGGGCAACGGGGAGAACGCCGACGTGGCCGCCGCCCAGGTCCGGGCACTGGTCGCCGGCCTGCAGGGCGGCCCGGAGCTCAACCCGAAGTCGGTGCTGGCGACGGTCAAGCACTGGCCCGGCGAGGGCGCGGGCGGCGAAGCCGGCATCACCTACGACGCGGTCACCATCAAGTACCACATGATCCCGTTCCGGGCCGCGATCGAGGCCGGCGCGGTCAACATCATGCCCGGGTACGCCGGAAGCTCCTTCCTGGACCCGGGCGGCCCTGGTGCGGGCAACAGCGCGCCGATCCTGAACTACCTGCGCACCAACCTCGGCTACACCGGCCTGATCACGACGGACTGGCTGCCCGCGGGGGATCCCTGGATCTCGGCCGCCAACGCCGGGTCGGACGTGATGGGCGGGGCGGACCCGGGCGCGACCGGCTTCTCGATGGCCACCTTCACCTCCAGCGTCCCGGCGAGCCGGATCGACGACGCCGTACGCCGAATCCTCACGCTGAAGGTCAAGCTGGGCCTGTTCGAGAACGCGTACGGCGACCCCGTGAACGGGCCGTACCGGATGCACCAGCCCGCGTACGCCCAGCTGGCCAACCAGGCCGCGCGGGAGTCGATGACCCTGCTGAAGAACACCGGCGCCGTCCTGCCCGTACGCCTGAACGCCGGGGACAACGTCGTCGTCACCGGGGCACGGGCGGCTGACGGGCTGGCCTGCTGCGTCTGGACCAGCTACTTCCATCAGGAGTACGGCTCGATGACGTTCTTCGACGCCATCAAGGCCAGGGGAGCGGCGGCTGGGATCAACGTCTACCAAGACTCCGCGCCGACGAAGCCGAAGCTGGCGATCGTGGCGGTCGGCGAACCCTCCTACACCCATGCCACCGCGTGGGCGAAGGAACAGCCGTACCTTCCGGCCGACCAGGTCGCGCTGATCCAGAACTACAAGAATCAGGGCATCCCGGTCGTCGTCCTGCTCGTCCTGCCCCGGCCGTACGTGATCAGCGACTGGAACGGCCTGGCCGACGCCATCGTCGTCACCTACCGAGGCGGCGAGGAGATGGGTCCGGCCGCGGCGAGCCTGCTGTTCGGCGACTACACCCCGCGCGGCCGGCTGCCCTGGCAACTGCCGCGCACGCTGGACCAGGTGCTCAAGCCCGGCGGCACCGACGTGCTCGCCGACGCGAACGAGCACTGGGACGTGCCCTACGACCTCGGCGCGACCGACGCCGAGATCTCCTCGATCCGCACCTACATCAACAACGGGCAGACGGTGCCGACGACCTTCGGCAACCCGCTCTACCCCTACGGCGCCGGCCTGCAAGCCTGGTAACCCTCGCACCCGCACCCTCGCACAACGCGCCTCGCATAACGCGCCTCGCATGATCATCGCGTCAGCCATGCTGTATCAACGGACATTTCGCGCCGCGAAACAGCATGGCTGGCGCAATGATCACTACACCGGGAGCTCCAGCCGGCCGAACCGTAGGAAGTCCGCGAGGTCCTCGATCTCGCGCTGGACCTCGGCCGACAGTTTCCTGGTGAACGGGATGTCCTCGTGGATGGCGTCCACCCGCAGCACCCCACGCTTGTGGTCCGAAGTGGCGTCGACCTTGCCGACGAGCCGGTCACCGTGGAGGATCGGCAGCGCGAAGTAACCCCAGCGCCGCTTCGCCACCGGCTTGTACATCTCCAGCTGGTACTCGAACTCGAACAGCTCGGTCATCCGCTTGCGGTCGTAGACGAGGCGATCCAGCGGCGACAACAGTGCCGTCCGGCCCTCGAACGGCTGCCCGAGCTGCTCCGGGTCGACGCGCCACTTGCCGCGGACACCCTCGATCACGGCCGGCTCACCGGCCTCGGCGACATCGTTCGGCTCGATCTGATGCTCGGTCGACTTGCCCCGGGCGATGCCCAGCGAGCGCAGCCGCTTGTCGTCGCGGAGGTGACGCGCCTCGTCGCGTGGGACGACCCGATCGTCCGGGTAGATCCGCTCGGCCAGGTCCCACAGCCGCTCCCGGCCTTGCCGTCCGGCGGTCGCGACCTCGCCGCACCGCTCCATGAACTCCAGCAGCCGCATCACGTTCTTGTCGTTGGTCCAGCCACTCGACTGCCACGGAAGCACACAGGTGTCGGGGATCTCGCGCGCGGCGAGCGGCCCGTCGGACCGCAGCCGATCCAGGATGTCCAACCGGCAGCCCCGGTTGGCGTCCATCCAGTCCCGCACATACTCCTGCCAGTCGCGCAACGGCTCCGGCCCGGGCCAGGCCGCCATGTCCGCACGGTACAGCGCCAGGTCCTCGCGCGGCCGGATCATCCCGAACACCTCGACCAGCCGCTGATCGCCCAGCTCCGTCTCCAGATCCTTCGACTGGTACGCCGTCGAGCCGAGCCTGCTCCACAACACGAGATCGGCGTTGGGCGCGACGGCGGCGGTGAGATCGACCTGCAGCAGCGTCAACTGCCGCACCACGTCCAGCAGGTCATCGGGCCGGGGACGGTCGAGCAGCTGAGCGCGTATGGCGATGCGGCGCGCCTCCTGGCGGGACAGCTCGTGGACCATTCGCCCAGCCTAGGCCGTGTGTATGACTAATCCGCCGTGGGTGAGGCGGCGCACCGGCATCCGTACGCCAATGTCACGGCCAGTGGCACGCAATCGGTCCATGTGGACCAGCGCTACAACGGCGCCGCGTGGCGTACGCTCGGGATCTTCACGCTCACCGATCGACGAGAACCAGAGCGTGACGGGCTGGTGGTGGGAGCCCGTCCTCGGCGTGGACCGCTCCGGCGGTCCACGCCACCCACCGCCGCACGTCACAGTGGCGTTTGCGTCGCAGCACAGCGGGGTAGCCCTAGGACAACCGTCCGAGGGGAGTCCCCATGTTTACCCGTAGACATGACCGCACCGCGGAGTGGTGGCACAGCCTGTCCGACGCGTTGTCCGACGCCCGCGACTCCGCGGCCGACCGGGCGCACGACGTCGGTGGGAAGTTCGATGATGCGACCTCCGAGGCCCAGCGTCGCGCCGTACGCGCCTGGGCGGCGTTGTCGGGCAAGCCGGCCCGGCCGGCCTGGCCGATGATCGCGGCCGCGGTCGGCGCCGGAGTGGCCTTGGGCTGGCTGGGCGCGCAGGCGTACCGCCGGCCGCAGGTCCGCCGGGCGCTGGCGTCGGCCGAGGAAACCGCCCAGGAACGGATGCAGGATCTCACCGCGGCCACCGGCGAACGTGTCCGGCAGGCCAAGGCGACGTCCAACAGCCTCCTGGACAAGGCCCAAGGCCGGGTGTCGTAGGACGCGGTGATCATCGCGCCGGCCAGGCTGGATGCTCGGGCATTTCGCCGAGTGGGACAGCCTGGCCGGCGCGATGGTCGGTCATAGTGTGGTCGGCTTTTCCGTCCCCGTTGACCTCGCCGACGGAGGGCTGCTCGGTGCCGACCGTGACCTCGATCCGCCGCGTTCACGCAGGCCGGACGGAGCTTTCCCGGATCTTGAGTTCGGTCTGCAGGGTCACCGTCGACGGAGGACGGCCGGGTTCGGCGATCCGCTCGGCCAACAGCAGGGCCGCGGTGCGGCCGAGTTCGTACGTGGGCTGCACGACCGTGGTCAGCGATGGGCGTACCAGATGGGCCCAGGGAATGTCGTCGAAGCCCACGACGCCGAACCGAGCCGGGACCGAGATCCCCCGATCGACGAGGCATTCCATCGCGCCGACGGTCATCAGGTTGTTCGCGCCGAAGACGGCGTCGGGCTCGGCGCCGGAGTCGAGCAATGACGCCATCGCCGCGTAGCCGCCCTCCTCGCGGTAGTCCGCGTGCCGGATGAGTTCGTCGTCGACCGGGCGCTTGTGGCGCTTGAGCGCGGTGGTGTAGCCGCGGAGCCGCTGCTGGGCGGTGGGCGTCTTGCGCGGCCCGGTGATGCAGGCGACGCGCTGGTATCCGGCCTCGATGAGGTGCGAGGTCGCGGCGTCCGCGCCGTGCTCGTTGTCGGACAGCACTGTGTCCACAGTGGCGCCGCGGACCTGCCGGTCGATCGCCACCACGGGCGTGCCCGCCTCGACGAGCCGGTTGATGGCCGCGGGCTTGCCGCTGGAGGAGATGATCACGCCCGCCATCTGCTCGGCGAGCGCCGCCGTGACGTAGCGGTCCTCCTTGCCGGGGTCCTCGTCGCTGTTGCACAGCACCACGGAGTATCCGGCCGCCTGGGCCACGTCCTCGACGCCGCGCACCAGCGAGGTGAAGAACGGGTTGCCGATGTCGGAGATGATCACGGCCCAGATGCTCGTCTGCTGCCGGCGCAGGTTGCGGGCGACCGCGTTGGGGCGGTAGTCGAGATCGCGCATCGCCTGGTGAACCCGGGCCGCGAGCGCGGCGTCGACCGTCGTACGCCCGTTGACGACGCGCGAGACGGTGGCGGCCGAGACGCCGGCGTGCCGTGCCACGTCGTAGATCGTTGCCATGCGCCCTCGCCTTTCGCCTGCGAACCGGGTCGAGCCTAGCAGGAGAAATCGATCCCTCAGACCGCACACCTGGCGCTTCGCCCCCGAGACTGCCGACGTTGGCGGGACGGGTGCACAGAAATCCGAGGGTGACCAGGCCGCGCTCGGAAATCGATATCGCCTTGGCTGACCAGGGCAATCACGCTCGACATCGGCTGCTAACAACGATGAAACGAGCTGTTGACAACCCTCGTTGCCGAGCCTACTCTCTGGAAATCGATTTCTCGGCTGTATCTCAGAACCCCCGGTAAGGAGCACCGTGACGACGCAATCGGCGGACGGGCCCGCTCGCCTCGATCCCGGCCTCGGCGATCCCGGCATCACCGCGGCCCGCCAGGCGCTGCGCCACGAGGCTGACGCGGTGGCCGCCCTCATCGGACGGCTCGGACCGCAGTTCAGCGCGGTCGTCGACGCGATCCTCGAATGCCGGGGGCGCGTGGTCGTCTCCGGTCTGGGCAAGTCCGGCATCATCGGCCGGAAGATCGCGGCGACGCTGGCCAGCACCGGAACGCCGACGGCGTTCGTGCACGCGGCGGAGGCGCTGCACGGCGACTCCGGCATGGTGGCGCCGGGCGACCTGGTGATCGCGCTGTCGGCGTCCGGTGAGACCGCCGAGGTCTGCGACTTCGCCGAGATGGTCACCGCGCGGGGGATCCCGGTGGTCGCACTGACCGGCCGGTCCGACTCGACGCTGGCGACACTGGCCAAGCACGTGCTGGACGTGGCCGTCGAACGGGAGGCCGACCCGTTGAACGTCGCGCCGACCGCGTCCACCACGGCGACCCTCGCCATGGGCGACGCGCTCGCCTCGGCACTGATGGTCCGCCGCGGCTTCACCTCGCAGGACTTCGCCGGCTTCCACCCGGGCGGATCGCTGGGGCGGCGGCTGACCGGAGGTGCCCGATGATTCCGCAGCAGACCTCTTCCGCCGGTGACCAGTTCGACGTGTGCGTCCTGGGCAGCTTCATGAAGGACCTGGTCACCCAGGCGCCTCGGCGGCCACGGCCCGGCGAGACGATCCGCGGCCGCGCCTTCGACGAGTACCTCGGCGGCAAGGGCTTCAACCAGGCGGTCGCGGCGAGCCGGGCCGGGGCGCGTACGGCGATGATCGGTCGCGTCGGCGACGACCGGCACGGCGCGGAGTTCCTGGCGATGCTCGCCGACGAAGGCGTCGACGCGGCGTACGTGCGGCGTGATTCGGGCTGGGGGACCGGTGTCGGGCTGCCCGTCGTCGAGCCGGACGGCAGCAACTCCATCATCATCGTGCCCCGCGCGAACGACGCCGTCACCGCCGACGACGTGCTGGCCGCCGCGCCGATGATCCAGCGCAGTCGCGTACTGCTGGTGCAGTTGGAGGTGCCGCTGCCCGCGGTGCTGACCGCGTTGCACCTGGCCCGGTCGGCCGGAGTGCTGACCCTGCTGAACCCGGCGCCTTCGGCGCCGCTGCCGGAGGACATCGGCGCACTCGTCGACGTGGTGGTGCCCAACGAGGTCGAGGCCGAGAGCCTCACCGGGCTGCCCTGTCACGGCGACGCCGTCCTCGGCACCGCGCCCACGCTGCGGCGACGGCTGGCCCGCCGGGGCGCGATCATCACCCTCGGCGGACGCGGAGTCGTGGTGGTCGACCGGCCCGGGGTCGGCGACGTCCCGCCCGACGCCGCCGACGAGTACACCGGCTGGCGCACCAGCGTGCTGAACCCGCTCGCGGTGGACACCATCGACACCGTCGGCGCCGGGGACGCCTTCTGCGGCGCGCTCGCCGCCCGCATCGCCGCCGGCGACGACCTGCTGCAGGCGGCCGAGTACGCCAACGTGGCCGGCGCGATCGCCACGACCCGCCGGGGAACCGCACCGGCCATGCCCCGCGCCGACGAGATCGACGCGCTGCTCACCCGTACGACCGTCTCCGGCGCCCCCGTCGGAGAGCACGCCCTGTAACCCCTGTTGGAGGTGCTGCTCGATGAAGACCCGGACCCTCTGCGCCGCGGCGACCGGCGTACTGCTGATGGCTCAACTGGTCGCGGTCGCCCAGCCGGCCGCGGCGACGACCGCGACGTCGCCGGCGATCGTGGTGGCCAAGGTGACCGGCCCCGGCTCGGTCAGCTCGACCGACACGGCCTGGAACGTCAAGGCGACCGACCTCGGGATCATGTGGGACAACGGCGCGGGAGAGATCCTCGCCGCGTTCGGCGATACCTTCGGCGCGGCCGCCACGCCGCCGGGTGCCAACGGCGACGACTGGCGCAGCCAGGTGCTCCTGCGCAGCAGTGACCACAATCTGTGGGACGGCATGTCGTTCAGCAGCGCGGCCACCGACGCGCCCGGTCACGCCAAACAGCTCATCCCCAGCCAGAAGGTCGACAACTCCGAGATCACGGTCATCCCGACCGCGGGCGTCTCGGTCGGCTCCCGGCAATATCTCGCCTACATGTCGGTACGCCACTGGGGCGCGCCCGGCTACTGGGACACGAATTACGCCGCGATCGCGTACTCCGACGACAACGGGCAGAACTGGGTGACCGCGGGCGGACCCCGGTGGGACAACCCCTCCGGCAACGACCATTTCCAGATGGCCGCGATGGTGCGCCGCTCGGGGTACGTCTACCTCTACGGCACCCCCAACGGCCGCAACGGCGCGCTGTACCTGGCCCGGGTGCCGGAAGCGTCGGTGCTGACCAAGTCCGCGTACCAGTACTGGACCGGCAGCGCCTGGCAGACCGGCGCGGACACCCTGGCGACGGCGATCGTCGCCGCACCGGTGTCCGAGCTGTCCGTGCAGTTCAACGCGTACACCGGCAAGTGGCTGATGACCTATCTGCAGGGCAGCGACATCGTCCTGCGCTCGGCGACCGCGCCGACCGGCCCGTGGAGCGGGCCCAGCGTGCTGGCCTCGTCGGCGGACTATCCCGGGCTGTACGGCGGGTTCATGCACCCGTGGTCCAGCGGCTCCGACCTGTATCTGACGATGTCGGACTGGACGCCGTACAACGTGTATCTGATCCGCGTCACGCTGAACCCGGACGCCACGATCGGCAACCCGAACCTGGTCCGCGACCCGAGCTTCGAACGGCAGACCAGCGGATCGGTCGCGTGGCCCTGGGCCGTCGTCGGCAACGGCGGGATCGACCACAACACCTGGAGCTTCACCGGCGACCGCAACGGATTCGTCCGATACAACAGCGGTTGGCATGATCTGCACCAGGCGGTGACCGTCGCGCCGAACACGAACTACGTGCTGACCGGCTGGCTGCGCACCTCGGGCAACAACGACAACGGCTTCTTCGGCGTACGCAACGTCAACGGGCCGCCGTTCGCGGAGGTCAACTTCCACGCCGTCGGCTCGTGGACCCGCTTCACGGTGTCGTTCAACAGCGGCGGGCGTACGCAGGTCGAGGTGTTCGCCGGAATCTGGACCGACAACGGCGAC
>JABFYB010000464.1 GCA_013361475.1 Hamadaea sp. | reverse complement strand
CGGGATGGCCCAAGCCGGATATGGAAGCGCTCCCATATCCGGTTTATCCTCAGTTCACGTTCTCCTCATCGCCCTTCAAGGAGAGATCCGTGAACAACCGTCCCCCAGCACGCCTCCGCGCCCTCGTGTCCGCGCTGGCGATCGCCGCGGTCTGCGCCGTCTCCACCGGCGCCGCGTCCGGCATCGCCCGCGCGGCCGCGTACCCCTATCAGGACCCGTCGCTGCCGACCTCGGCTCGGGTCGCCGATCTGCTCGGCCGGATGAGCCTCGACGAGAAGATCGGCCAGATGACACAGGCCGAGCGCGGCTCGGCCACCCCCAGCGATGTCACCACCTACCGGCTGGGCTCGATCCTGTCCGGCGGTGGCTCGACGCCGTCGTCCAACACCCCGTCCGCCTGGGCCGACATGGTCGACGGCTTCCAGAACGGTGCGCTCGCGACGCCGCTGCGCATCCCGATGATCTACGGCGCCGACGCCGTCCACGGGCACAACAACGTGGTCGGCGCGACGATCTTCCCGCACAACATCGGCCTCGGCGCCGCCCGTGATCCGCAGCTGGCCCAGGACATCGGCCGGGCCGTCGCCGAGGAGGTCACCGGCACCGGCGTCCAGTGGGACTTCGCGCCGTGCCTGTGCGTGGCCCGCAACGATCGCTGGGGGCGCACGTACGAGTCGTTCGGCGAGAAGCCCGGGCTCGCGTCGGCGATGACGACGATCGTCACCGGGTTGCAGGGCAGTACGCTCGGCGCGGCCCCGGCGTCCGTCCTCGCCACCGCCAAGCACTACGTCGGCGACGGGGGCACCACCAACGGCACCGACCAGGGCAACACCCAGATCTCCGAGACGGAGTTGCGCGCGATCCACCTACCGCCGTTCCAGGCCGCCGTGCAGAAGGGCGTCGGCTCGGTGATGATCTCCTTCAGCAGCTTCAACGGCGTCAAGATGCACGGCAACCAGTATCTGATCACCACCGTCCTCAAGGGCGAACTCGGGTTCACCGGCTTCGTCGTCTCCGACTGGAACGGCATCGACCAGATCGACGGCGCCACCGGGCTGTCGGCGACCGATGTGCGTACGGCGATCAACGCCGGGGTCGACATGGCGATGGAGCCGACCGCCTGGAAGACGTTCATCTCGCTGCTGCGTACCGAGGTGCAGGCCGGGCGGGTCACCCAGGCGCGGATCGACGACGCCGTCAGCCGCATTCTGACGAAGAAGTTCGAGCTGGGCCTGTTCGAGCGGCCGATGGCGGACCGTTCCTACACCGGCTCGGTCGGCAACACCGCCCATCGGGCGCTCGCCCGCCAGGCCGTCCGTGAATCGCAGGTTCTGCTCAAGAACACCGGCAACCTGCTGCCGCTCGCGAAGTCCGGCGGCAAGATCTTCGTCGCCGGCAAGAGTGCCGACAACATCGGCTACCAGAGCGGCGGCTGGACCATCACGTGGCAGGGCGGCAGCGGCGCGATCACCCCCGGAACGACCATCCTCCAGGGAATCCGCAGCACTGTCGGCTCCGGCGCGACGGTCACCTACAACGCCGGCGGCAGCGGCATCGACTCCTCGTACCGGGTCGCCATCGCGGTCGTCGGTGAGACCCCGTACGCCGAAGGGCAGGGCGACCGCCCGAGCGGGCTCGGCCTGGAC
Organism: Hamadaea sp.; assembly: GCA_013361475.1. Lineage (GTDB taxonomy): Bacteria > Actinomycetota > Actinomycetes > Mycobacteriales > Micromonosporaceae > Hamadaea. The sequence goes on along the minus strand of JABFYB010000464.1, from coordinate 4,041 downwards.
AGCACCGATCTGGCCACCCTCAACACGCTCAAGGCCAGCGGCGTACCGGTCGTCGTCGTCCTCGTCTCCGGCCGCCCGCTCGACATCAGCGCACAACTGCCGGACTGGCGGGCGCTTGTGGCGGCCTGGCTGCCCGGCACCGAAGGGCAAGGCGTCGCCGACGTCCTGTTCGGCGACTACGCGCCCACCGGCAAACTGCCCGTCACCTGGCCCGCGAGCGCGAGTCAGGAGCCGATCAACGACGGTGACGGCCAGACCGGCCTGTTCCCCTACGGGTATGGGCTGGCCTACTCGGCCGGGGACACGTCGCCGCCGAGCGCCCCCGGTACGCCGGCCGCCTCCGCCGTCACCAGCAGCGGCGCGACCCTGACGTGGAGCGCCGCGACGGACAACGTGGGGGTGACCGGTTACGACGTCCTCAACGGCGGCTCGGTCGTCGCCTCCACCGCCACGACCTCGACTGTCCTGAGCGGACTGACGCCCGCCACCACCTACACCCTCACCGTCCGAGCCAGGGACGCCGCGGGCAACCTCTCCCCCGCCTCCGGACCGGTCACCTTCACCACCACCAACGGCGGCACCGGCGGCGGGACCTGCAAGGTGGTCTACACCGCGAACGACTGGGGCGGGGGCGGCTTCGGCGCCGGCGTCACGATCACGAACACCGGCAGCACCAGTCTGACCAGCTGGACGCTGCGGTTCACCTTCCCCGGCAGCCAACGCGTCACCAACGGCTGGTCGGCGACCTGGACGCAGTCCGGCGCGGACGTGACCGCGACCAGCATGAGCTGGAACGGCAACCTCGCACCGGGCGGCTCCACGATCATCGGCTTCAACGGAAGCTACACCGGCTCGAACCCGCCGCCGACGGCGTTCACGCTCAACGGGGCGGCCTGCTCCACGAGCTGACCTGCGCCGCGCGCCCTGGGCCGAGTCGTGCCCGGCCCAGGGCGTACCGCGATCAGGCCGACAAGCGGAGCGTGCGGATCTCGAACGGCCGCAGCGTCACGTCCACGCCGTCGTCGGCGACGACGAGGTCGGTCAGCCGCCGCTCCAACAGGTCCACCACGGTGGCGGATCGGAGGGGGAAGCCCGTGGTCAGCCGGGCCGCCGCCTGATCGCCCCGCGCCTCGTAAAGACGCACGATCAGGTCGCCGCCGCGATCGTCGGCGAGCTTGACCGCCTCCACGACGACGCCGGGCTGCGACGACGCCACCAGCGGCGGGTTCGCCGGGTTCACGGCCGCCACCCGCAGCGGCAGATTCAGCCGGTACCCCTCGGCGATCGCGTCGCCGACGCTCGCTCCGGGCAGCAGCGCGTACGCGAACCGGTGCACATCCTGATCGGCGTGCGGATCCGGGCTGTGCGGCGCGCGTACCAAGGTGAGCCGCACGGTGGTGGTCCCCGGGCCGCGCGTGACGTCGTGGCCGTAGGTGGCGTCGTTGAGGACGGCGACGCCGTAGGACGGCTCGCCGACGTGCATCCAGCGATGTGCCCAGATCTCGAACCGGGCGTCGTCCCAGCTCGTGTTGGTGTGGATCGGGCGGCGCAGGTGCCCGTACTGGATCTCGGCCGTCGCGTGGTCGGTGTGTACGCCCACAGGGAACGCGGCTTTGAGCACCTTCTCCGACTCGCGCCAGTCGACTGTGGTGTCGACGTCGAGCCGAGGCGACGCCGCCGCGAGCCGGTAGGTCTGGGTGATCCGCGACGCGCCGAACACCCGGACGACCTCCACCTCGGCGAGGAGCGGCCCGTCGGCGCGGACCGTCACCGACTCCGCCGTAGTCAGGTCGGTCACCGTATTGCGGTAATGAGCGTCGATGTCCCACGCGTCCCAGTTCGTGGGGTGGTCCGGATGCACCTGCAGGAGATTGCCGCGCTGCCCGGCGGCCACGGCCTCGCGTCCGCTGTGGACGTCGACGGCCGACGTGATCAGCCCGTCGCCGTCGACGACGACGCGCAGTACGCCGTTGTCGAGGACGATCCCGGTCTCCGTCGCCGTCGCTGTCGCCGGCCGGCCGGCGTACTCGCCGAGGCGGCCGACGCCGAGCGCGGGGGCGCTCGCCCAGGCGGCGTACCGGCCGTCGGGCAACGGTTGCGTGACCACGTCGGGGAAGTCGACGGTGCCGACGATGACCTCGTCGCGGGCGTGCGGGGCGGCGTTCAGGACGGCCGCAGCGGACGCCTCCAATTCAGTGGCCGCGTCGGCGATCAGCTCCTCCAGCTCGGCCTGAATCCGCGCGTACGCCTCGCGCGCCTCCTGGTTGACCCACGCGATCGAGCTGCCGGGCAGGATGTCGTGGAACTGCAGGGTGAGCACCTGCTGCCACACCTTGTCCAGCCGCTCGTACGGGTAGGGCGCGTTCGCGTACCGGGCCGCGGTCGCCGCCCACAGTTCGGCCTCGCGCAGGAGATGCTCGCTACGCCGATTGCCCGCCTTCGTCTTCGCCTGCGTGGTGTAGGTGGCGCGGTGCAGTTCGAGGTACAGCTCACCGACCCAGACCGGCGCGTCGGCGTACTCCTCCTGTGCGGCGGCGAAGAACTCCGCCGGGGAACGAATCGTCACCGCCGGGCTGCCGTCGAGGTCGCGGAGGCGACGGGCCCGTTCGAGCATGTCGCGGTTGGGACCGCCGCCGCCGTCGCCGTAGCCGAACGGAACGAGCGACATGGTCGCCGGTCCCGCGTCGGCGAACTGCGTCTCGGCCCGGTTCAGCTCCGCCGCCGTCAGTTCGGCGTTGTAGGTGTCGACCGGGGGCATGTGGGTGAACAGCCGTGTGCCGTCGATGCCCTCCCACCAGAAGGTCGAGTGCGGGATGCGATTCACCGCGCTCCACGAGAGCTTCTGGGTCAGGAACCAGTCGTTGCCCGCGAGCCGCGCCAATTGCGGCAGCGCCGGGCTGTAGCCGAACGAGTCCGGCAGCCACACCTCGCGGGTCTCGACGCCGAACGCCTCCAGGAAGAAGCGCTTGCCGTGGATCAACTGCCGGGCCAGGGCTTCACCACCGGGCAGGTTCGTGTCCGACTCCACCCACATCCCGCCGACCGGCACGAACGCGCCGTCGGCGACGGCCTTGGCGATCCGCTGCCACAGCTGCGGGCGGCGCTCGCGGATCCAGGCGTACTGCTGGGCCTGCGACGCGGCGAACACCAGCTCGGGATACTCGGTCGCGAGCTGCGTCACCGTGGCGAACGTGCGCGCGGCTTTGCGAACGGTCTCCCGCAGCGGCCACAACCAGGCGGTGTCGATGTGGGCGTGGCCGACCGCGCTGACGCGGTGCGCGGAGGAGTGTGCGGGCCGCGCCAGCACCGGCGCCAGCACGTCGCGGGCCGCCTGCGCGGTCGCGTTCACGGCGTGCAGGTCGAGGGCGTCCAGGGCGCGGCCGACGGCGTACCAGATCTCGGCTCGTCGCTGGCCCGGCGGCAGCTGGCCGCCGAGCTGGCTGAGCACCTCGAGGTCGTGCAGCAGGTGCCAGACTGCCTCGTCGCGCACCGCGACCTCGGCGCCCGCGAACCGGTACAGCGGCTCGGTCCCCGCGGTCGCGCGGTCGCCGAGCGGGCTCGGCGGCCAGGCCCGGAAGCCGGGCATCGGCATCGGGTTCGCCGCGGCCTCCACGAACAGGTCGATCGCCTCACCGCCGGCTGCGACGGCCGCCACCGGCACGTGGTGGTTGCGCGGCGCGATGCCTTTCACTGGTACGCCGAGAGCGTCGAACGCCAGGCCTTCGGCCTGGAATCCGGGCCAGGAGTCGGTGAACCCGAGATCGACGAGGACGTCGACGTGGCGACCGGCCCAGTCGGCGGGGACGGCGCCGGTGAGATGCAACCACGTCGTCGACCACGGCGGTCCCCAGGGTGTGCCCGGCTCGAACGGCGTGTAGTCGGCGGCGAACGCGTGATCGACCGCGACGGGTTCGCCCGGCGCGTGCCAGGCGGTGACGGTCAGCGGATTCCGAAGTGGATAGAGCGCCGGGCGGATTCGCTGGGCCAGCACGCGATCGAGGCGGGCGGTGGTCTGACGTTCGCGGTCGTGCACGGCGGCTC
>JABFYB010000193.1 GCA_013361475.1 Hamadaea sp. | reverse complement strand
CCCGAGCAGCAGGATCGGGCGTACGCCGGGCAGGGCGAGGACGTGGCGGTAAGGTGCGAGACTCATAGCGCTCCTATCATGCCCGGGGAGTGTGACAGGACCGCAAGCCGAATACCATCCGGTCCATGGCTGACTTCGGCGTACGCTCCTCCGTGTCCGACCTGCGCCGGGCGGCGCTGCGACGGCCCGCCACGACCGGCGACTTCGCCGGGGCGGGCTGGCGGCTTCCCGACCCGGATCTCCTCGTACGCCAGCACGACGCGTTCGCGCAGCTCCTGACCGACCTCGGGGTGCGGGTGGATCTCCTGCCCGCGGCGGAGGAGCAGGTCGACGCGGTGTTCGCCTACGATCCCGCGTTCGTCATCGGCTCCGGCGTCATCGAGTTCCGCTCGGCCAAACCGGCGCGCCGGCGTGAGGGTGCGGAACTGGTCGCCGCGTTGGGCGTACCAGTCGTGGGAAAGCTGGCCGAAGACTCCGTGATGGACGGCGGCGACGTGTGCTGGATCGCCCGCGACCTGGTCGTCGCGGCCCGCGGCTATCGCACGAACCAGGCGGCCCACGATCAGCTGCGCGCGTGGCTGGCGGCCGAAGGGCAGCAGCTGGTGACCGTGGACCTGCCGCACGACCGCGGCCCGGCGCACGTCCTGCACCTGATGTCGGGCATCTCACCGATCGCCGACGACCTGGCCGTGGTGTATCCGCCGATCATGCCCGTGCCGCTGCTGCAACTGCTGGCCGAGCGGGGCGTCGCCACCGTCGAGGTCGACGAGGCGGAGTACGAGACGCTGGGCTGCAACATCCTCGCCGTCCGGCCGGGCGTCGTGGTGATCTTCGCCGGTAATCCACGGGTCACCGCGGCCCTGCGGGCCAAGGGCGTCGAGGTGCACGAGATCGACGCGAGCGAGCTGGCCAAGGGCGACGGCGGGCCGACCTGCCTGACGCGTCCGCTGCTGCGCGACTGACAGTGCGATCATTGGGTGATGAGCCGTGCGCTGATCATCGTGGACGTGCAGAACGACTTCTGTGAAGGCGGGTCGCTGGCCGTCACCGGCGGCGAGCAGGTCGCCCGGGACATCTCGGCGACGCTGGCCGGGCCGAACGACTACGACCACGTCGTCGCGACGAAGGACTACCACGTCGACCCGGGCTCGCACTTCCAGGAGTGGCCCGTGCACTGCGTCGCCGGGACGTTCGGCGCCGAGTTCCACCCCGAGCTGGAGACGGAGAAGATCGAGGCGGTCTTCCTGAAGGGACAGCAGGCGGCGGCGTACTCGGGCTTCGAAGGGGTCGCCACCGGCATCGGGCTCGCCGCCTGGCTGCGGATGCGCGACGTGACCTCCGTGGACGTCGTCGGCATCGCCACCGACTACTGCGTACGCGCGACCGCGTTGGACGCCGCCGCGGAGGGCTTCTCCACCACTGTGCTGCTGGGCCTCACCGCTGCCGTCGCTCCTTCCTCGCGCGAGGCCGCTTTGCGCGACCTCTCCGCCGCGGGCGTCCGCGTTTCGTGATCATTGCGTCAGCCATGCTGTTTCGGGCGGCGAAATGTCCGTTCAACCAGCATGGCTGACGCGATGATCAGGCTTAGGCGGTGACGAAGGTGACCGGGATCGCCGGGTCGCCGGCCGACAGCTTCAGCCCCTCCCAGGGGATGGAGACGAGGTTCTGCCGCAGCTGCTCCCGCGAGTCCTCCAGCGTCGGCGGGTCGATGACCTTGCCGCCCACCACGTAGGCGCGCTGGAGGAGCCGATCGTTCGGCTGCGGCTCCGGTGCGCCCTGCGAGCAGACGACCTCCTCAGTCGCCGTGCCGGTCGGCTTGTGGCGGCGTACGGCGGTTTTGCGGCCGCCGACGGTCGCCTTGTTCTCCGACCGCTTCACGACCGGGCGCCCGGCCACCTCGACCAGCTTGTAGACCAGTCCGGCGGTGGGCGCGCCGGAGCCGACGACGACTGCCGTGCCCGCGCCGTACGCGTCGACCGGTTCCGCGGCGAGGGCGGCGATGGCGTACTCGTCGAGGTCGCCGCTGACGATGATCTTCACGTCGGGTGCGCCCAGCTCGTCGAGGAGCTGGCGGGACTGGGCGGCCAGCACCGACAGGTCGCCGGAGTCGATGCGGATCGCCCGCAGCGTCGGCCCGGCCACCGCGACGGCGTTCCGGATGCCCTGGGCGATGTCGTAGGTGTCCACGAGCAGGGTCGTCTCGGTGCCCAACGCGGCGACCTGGGAGGCGAAGGCGGTCGTCTCGTCGTCGTGGAGCAGCGTGAACGCGTGCGCGGCGGTGCCCGCCGTCGGCACGCCGTACCGCAGGCCGGCCGCCAGGTTCGAGGTGGAGGCGAACCCCGCCAAGTACGCCGCCCGCGCCGACGCCACGGCCGCTTCTTCGTGCGTACGCCGGGAGCCCATCTCGATGATCGGGCGACCCCGGGCGGCGGTGACCATCCGGGCGGCGGCGGCCGCGATGGCGCAGTCGTGGTTGAGCACGCTCAGGATCAGCGTCTCGAGGACGACGCACTCGGCGAACGTGCCGGAGACGGTCAGGATCGGCGACCCGGGGAAGAAGAGCTCGCCTTCGGCGTACCCGTCGATGTCGCCGGTGAACCGGTAGTCGGCGAGCCAGTCGCCGGTCGCGCGGTCCACGATGCCCTGGTCGACCAGGTACGCGATCTCGTCCGGGTCGAACTTGAAACGGGAGATCAACTCCATGAGCCGGCCGGTTCCGGCGACCACGCCGTAGCGGCGGCCGTTGGGGAGCCGGCGGCCGAACGCTTCGAAGACGCAGGGCCGCTCGGCCGTCCCGTCCCGCAGCGCGGCGCTGACCATGGTGAGTTCGTACTGGTCGGTGAGGAGCCCGGGTGATCCACGCACGCTCACAGCGTACGGGCACAGACCTGGTCGTCGCCGGGACGGTGAGATTCCGCGATCCCGTGGCAGGATGGGGGTCATGACCACGCCCCAGATCCTGCCGGTGGAGCGGCCGGAGGCTGCCGAAGAGCCGGAGTCATCCCGGCCGTGGGTCACGATCGTCCACGACGATCCTGTCAATCTCATGACTTATGTCGTGTTTGTCTTCCAAAAGCTCTTCGGGTTCTCCCGGGAGACGGCGGAGACGTTGATGATGGATGTGCACACGAAGGGCAGGGCCATCGTGTCCAGTGGCGCGCGCGAGCGCATGGAGTACGACGCCGCCCGGCTGCACAGTTACGGTCTCTGGGCGACGGTTGACAAGCAGTGAGTCTGTTCCGCCGGGATGGCGAGGAATGCGTCGCCACGCTCTCGCTCGATGAGGTGCGCGTCCTACGCCGGGTCGCGTCCGAGGTCGTCGGCCTGCTGACCGAGGGCTTCGATCACTCCGACCCCGTGGTCGTACGCCTGTTCCCGACCGTCTACCCGGAAGATCCGGAGGAGGCGGCCGACTTCCGCCGGTTCACCGAGGGCGATCTCAAGACGAGCAAGATCGACCAGGCCGGTGCGGTGCTCGCGGCGCTGCCCGGCGAGGAGGAGCTGGAGCCGTCCGGCGCCGAGGTGCGGCTCGACTCCGAGGCGTCCGAGGCGTGGCTGCGCGCCATCAACGACGTACGCCTCGCGATGGGCGTCCGGCTCGGGATCACCGACGAGACCGACCTCGACGAGGAGCTGACCGAGGAGATCGAGCGCGACGTGCAGTCGGCTCGGGCGTTCCAGCTCTCCGTGTACGCGTACCTGGGGTATCTCCAGGAGTCGCTGCTCGATGCGATCATGAGGTAGCTCACGGTCCATCCGAAGGCCCGTGCCGGATACGCTTGTCGGCGTGCTGACCATCGACAAGGCGATCCTCGACGCGATCGTCGCCCACGCCCGCCGGGACCACCCGGACGAGGCCTGCGGCGTGGTCACCGGCCCGATCGGGACGGACACCCCGACCCGGCACATCGCCATGGAGAACGTGGAGCGTTCGCAGACGTTCTACCGGTTCGACCCGATGGAGCAGCTGCGGGTCTGGCGGGAGATGGACGACCTCGACGAGGAGCCGGTGGTCATCTACCACTCGCACACCGCGACCGAGGCGTACCCGTCCCGGACCGACGTCTCGCTCGCCGGTGAACCGGGAGCCCACTACCTGCTCGTCTCGACACGTGAGCCAGATGTGACCGAGGTCCGGTCCTTCCGTATCCTGGACGGCGTGGTGACTGAGGAACCAGTGAAGCTGGTGGGAAGCGGCGACGAGCTCGCCGTGCAGTCCTACATGTTCGGCCAGACTCCGACGACGGTCGACTACGAGTGTCAGGGCTAGAGACCGCCTTCCTCGCCCGTCCCCGTTCGTAACCTTTTCCAAGGAGTCCGAAAGACCATGGCCATCGAAGTTCGCATCCCCACGATCCTGCGCAGCTACACCGGCAACCAGAAGGCCGTCGAAGGCTCCGGCGACACCCTCGCCGAGCTGCTCGCCGACCTCGACGCCCGGCACACCGGCCTCAAGGGCCGCCTGATCACCGACGAGGGCGCGCTGCACCGGTTCGTCAACATCTACGTCAACGACGAGGACGTCCGCTTCCTCGGCTCGCTGGACGCCAAGGTCAGCGACGGCGACACCGTGACGATCCTGCCGGCCGTCGCCGGGGGCGCGCTGGGGCTGCTCGCCGCCGCGGCGTACCTGGGCCGCTGACCCGTCTCTCCGCCGCCGGTCGCGGGCTTCGGCCCGGGGCCGGCGTGCGGTGCTGAAGGAGGCTGGAAGTGCGGTACGACTCGATCCTCGACTTCTGCGGCAACACCCCGCTCGTCGGCCTGCCCCGTCTGTCGCCCAGTGAAGACGTGCGTATCTGGGCCAAGCTGGAGGACCGCAACCCGACCGGCAGCGTGAAGGATCGCGCCGCGCTGTACATGGTGCGCGCGGCCGAGTCCGACGGCACACTGCGGCCCGGCGCGACGATCCTCGAGCCGACCAGCGGCAACACCGGCATCGCCCTGGCGATGGTCGCCAAGCTGCGCGGCTATCGGCTCGTCTGCGTCATGCCGGAGAACGTCTCCGCCGAACGCGTCCAGTTGCTCCGGATGTACGGCGCGGAGATCATCTTCTCGCCGGCGGCGGGCGGTTCCAACCAAGCCGTCGCCACGGCGAAGCAGATCGCCGAAGAGCACCCCGACTGGGTCATGCTCTTCCAGTACGGCAACGAGGCCAACGCCCGCGCCCACTACGAGACCACCGGTCCCGAGCTGCTGCGCGACCTGCCGACCATCACGCACTTCGTGGCCGGCCTGGGCACCACCGGCACGCTCATGGGCACCGGTCGCTACCTGCGCGAGAAGAACCCCGACATCCAGATCATCGCGGCCGAGCCGCGCTACGGCGAACTGGTCTACGGGCTGCGCAACATCGACGAGGGCTACGTGCCCGAGCTCTACGACGCCACCGTCCTCACCCGCCGGTTCTCCGTCGGTACGCGGGACGCGGTGCTGCGTACGCGGCAACTGGTCGAAGTGGAGGGTCTGTTCGTCGGATTCTCCACGGGAGCGGTGTTCCACGCCGCTCTCGCCGTCGCCCACGCCGCTGCGAAAGCGGGGCAGAAGGCCGACGTCGCGTTCCTCGTCGCCGACGGCGGCTGGAAGTACCTGTCGACCGGGGCGTACAGCGGGACGCTGGCCGACGCCGAAGAGGCGCTCGAAGGTCAGCTCTGGGCCTGACAACCGCGCTGGATCAGGGTTCCCGGTCGAATC
>JABFYB010000731.1 GCA_013361475.1 Hamadaea sp. | reverse complement strand
AGGCCAAGGCGTCGGCCGCCGCCACGCGTACGCGTCCGCCCGCGACGCGGGTCACGAACGGCACCTTGTCGCGGCCGGGACCCGGCTGGACGACGGGTACGCCGTCGACCATGGTGACGCGGTCCCCGGTCGCCAGGACTGTGCCGCTCCCCTGCTCGGTGACGGCCCGAGCCGGCAGCGGCCCCGTGATCAGCAACGCGATGGTGCCGAGAAGGCTCAGCACTCGTCTCATGATGACTCCGTTTCAGGTCGGTCGGTCATCGGGACATGTGCGTGGGCCGCCATTTCTTACGCCGATGGCGATAATGAGGGCGTGAGCGACGGGTGGCCGGAGCGGCTGATCGAGGAGTACGGGCCGACGTGGCATCCGGGCCCCTTCGAACGGGGCACCGACGGCCCACGCGTCATCGTCGCCGGGGTCGACGGCTCGCCGACCGGCATGCGCGCCGGGGCGTACGCCGGAGGGCTGGCCCGCCGTCAGCGATCCCGCCTGGTCGTCGTCTACGTCGCGACCCCGTCGGTCTGGACGGCGATGGCGGCCAGCGCAGCCGCCGCGCAGGAGCAGTTGTTCGACGACCAGATCCAGGAACTGCGGACGCAGATCCGGGACCGGGCCGCCGAGTTCGGCATCTCCACCACGTTCATGGTTCGCCGGGGCGACGCCTTCGCCGAGTTGCGCGACGCCGCCGTCGAGCTACGCGCCGACATGGTGGTCGTCGGCGCCTCCGAGCAGGCCGGGCACCGGTTCATCGGCTCGGTCGCCGCCCGCCTCGTCCGCGCCGGGCGCTGGCCGGTGACCGTCGTGCCGTAGGACCCGCCGCGCCGTAAGACCGCCGAGCCGACCGCCCGCCCAGATCTCGCCGATTACGCAGGACCTGGACGGGCAGCCGTCGCTCAGACGGCGAGCAGTTCCGCGACCGCCTCCGCCGTCTCGGGATGCGCGCCGATAAGCTCCGCGACCGGTGATCCGGTGCCGTCGGTGTCCAGCGTGCCCCACGTACCGGTGACGCCCAGCAGGGCGGCGACCGCGTCCGTCGGCTCCGGCCGCTCGGCCAGCAGTCGCGCAACCGGGCCAGCGGTCACCAGCACACCGGCCGACGTCGCCGGGGCGACCGCCTCGGGCGACCACGGCGGCGTCCAGCTGTCCAGCGCGGGCAGGCTGCCGGGGAAGGTCCGGCCGGCCTCGCGAACGAGCACGGGAACCAGCTCCGGGGCCTGCTCCTTCAGTGTCGTGATCAACTGCGGCAGCCAGGGCAGCAACACCGGGTCGGGCAGTTGCGCGAAGGCCTTCGACAGGATCTCGACGACGAACGAGGTCAGCCCCGGCACCGGCACCAACGCCTGGAGGAACCCGCTGACGTACTTGGGCATGGCGGGCAACACCATCGGGTTGGCGAGCAGCTCGTCGACCCGCTCCCGCAGTCGCGCCAACGGCAGCAGGCCCAACTGGTGGTGGGCCGCCCAGAGGAGCGCGACCTTCGCCGGGGCCTCCGGATGCGACTGCTGAACCGCGATCTCCAGCTGCGCCCGGTCACACCCCAGCGACAGGGCCAGGTTCTCCATCCCGAACAGGAAGCCGAGCATCGCCGCGACCTGGCGTACGCCGGTCTCGTCCTCCACGAACGCCGTCGGCAACAGCGTGCAGTAGTGGGCGTAGCCGGTCTTGACGAAGTCCTCGCACCAGGCCGGCAACCCGCCGCGCTCCCCCGACCGGTAGTACGCCAGCAGCCGGCGGATGCGCTGCAGCACCTCGGGAGCCTCGTCGACGGTACGCTCGGCGGCCAGCAGCTCGACCGCCCGCGCGCCGAGTTCGTCGGTGAACCGGCGACTCCGCAGGTAGAGCAGCGAGTCCTCGACCGCCGCCAAGGCGCCCGCCGCCGTGGCCGACGGCGCCCACACCTCCCGTCGCAGCCGCTGCTCGAGCACCTGCTCGACGGTGATCCCCTCGTAGCCCAGCTCGATGAGGTACCGCTGGCTGCGGCCGATCGCGAGGTCCCAGCTCTCCTGAATGGACTTCCGGCCCAGCGTGCGCTCGCCCATGATCGGGCGTACGACGTCGGGCGGCATCAGCCGCCGCAGCACCCACAGCAGATCAGAGCATGGCACCAGCTCCGGCTGAGCCTTCAGATCCAGCAGCGCGCGCTGGATCGTCCGCGCCTCGACGTTCACGCCGAGCGGTTGCAGCCGGTCGTAGACGTCGCGGGCCAGCGGCGGCAACGCGTCGTAGCCCACCTGCCCGATCCGGTCGCCGCCGAGCATGATCTCGCACAGCCGCCGCACGTCCCGGCGACCCGGGACGGCGTCCTTCTCGATACAGGTCACCGCGGCGTCGGCGAAGTCGTACGGCGTCGGCCGGGCCCGATTGCGCATCCCGGCCAGCAGGATCGACGTCTCGAACACCGCGATCGCGTCGGCCGTGCTCGACAGGTAGCCGTGCCGCCGGGCCAGCCGCACGATCTCCACCGACCAGCCCAGCAGCTCCGCCTCGTCGAGGCCGTCCAGCCGCGGCGGGCTGGCCAGGAACTTCGTGAGCTTGTCGGTCACCGGCTCGGCGACGGCCGCCGGCGGCGCCACCGTCGCCTTGACGGCCGCGCGCTTCCGCGTACCCGCCTGGCCTTGGAGCTGGAACGGCTTGACGCCGGTCCGCGTCACGGCCTTGGCCCAGGTGGCGGCCGCGATCGAGACCGAGCCCGAGGCCAGCCCGAACTGGGCCTCGATGGCCGAGTGGCTGGACGGGATGAGCCCGTAGAGCCATTTCGTGGCCGTGCGCGGACTGATCTCCCAGTCCGGGCCGGTCAGCCCGAACTCCGGCACGTGGCTCGCCGCGTGGAACGCGCCGCATACGTAGAGCGCCTGCGACGGGTCCACACCGGACGAGGCGAGGTGCTGGCGCATCCGCGTCCACATGTAGCGCTCGCGGTCCTCGTCGACCGTGACCCGGCGCGGATCGCCAGGGGCGAGCCGCCGGAACAGGCTGCCGATGAGGACCATGACCTGGCGGTAGGTCTCGTAGTCCGCGCCGGACGAGCCGAGGGGCTGCTCGACATACTGGTCCCACCACTCCGACCAATGCCGCACCTTGCCGTGGTGCAGCAGGTACGCCTCCAGCTGCCCGAACCGCGGCCGCAGGTCACCGATCTCCACACCGACCGCGTCGCCGTGCAGATCCTTGCCTTCGGCGTCGTCCTCGGAGTCGGCGTCGGCGTCCTCACCCGGCGCCGGAGTGTCCTCCGAGCGGGGCGACCACTGGAAGACGTGGTCGGTCGACCGGTCCACGCAGACCAGCTCGACCCCGGGCGTGTCCAGGGCGTACGCGATCGCCTGGTATTCGGCCGAGGCCTCGGTGATGGGCGCGACGACGCTCAGCGGCGACCAGTCCGGCGGGAAGCCGTCCACCTCGGAGGCGAACGCCTGCACCGCGACCGGCAGCTTGCAGTTGCGCAGCTCGTCCAGCAGCGGCCGCAGATCCTCGCACAGTTCGAGGTAGATGACCTGCGGCCGCTTCTCCCGGAGGCGGCGAGCCATCGCGAGCGCGGAGGCCGGCGAGTGGTGGCAGACCGGGAAGATCTCCAACGGCTCGCGCAGCGCCCGGTCGACGTCGGTGACCATGCCGGCGAGGATGCCGTCGAGGTCGCCGGGGCCGCCCGCGAACTCGGCCGCCGCCTCCAGCAGCTGGTCCCTCAGGGGATCGAAGGCGGTCATGACAGGGTGGCGATCGCCTCACGGCCGCCCGCGAGGAACTCCGGCCACTCGCCACCGTCGGCCTTGCTGCGCGGCTCGACGACGCCGTGCCAGTACTTGTTGAGGATGGCCAGATCCTCCGGGCTGCGCCGGGCCAGCGACCCGACGAGCGACCCGGCCAGGGTGTGCGCCCGCAGCTGGGCGTCGCCGAAGAACTGGCTGTGGAGGATGGCGTCCTCCAGGACGCCGATCTGCTCGGCCGTCGACAACGCCGACTCGAGCTTCTCGTCGTCGCTGGTCGCCGAGGCCGCGGCGGTACGCAGGTCGGCGAAGCTCTGCAGCAGGATGTCGAGCAGCGTCGGCGGCACGTCCAGCTCGATCTGGTGCCGCTTGAGCAGCTCGACCGTGCGGAAGCGGACGATCTCGGCCTCGCTCTTCTTGTTCGTCACGACCGGGATGCGGACGAAGTTGAACCGCCGCTTGAGCGCCGACGACAGGTCGTTGACGCCGCGGTCGCGGCTGTTGGCGGTGGCGATGATCGAGAAGCCGGGCTTGGCGAAGACGATGTTGTCGTCGTCCAGCTCGGGGATCGAGACGTACTTCTCCGAGAGGATCGAGATCAGCGCGTCCTGCACGTCGCTGGTCGACCGGGTCAGCTCCTCGAACCGGCCGACCACGCCCTGCTCCATCGCCGTCATGATCGGCGACGGGATCAGCGACTCCCGCGACTGGCCCCGGGCGATCACCATCGCGACGTTCCACGAGTACTTGATGTGGTCCTCGGTGGTGCCCGCGGTGCCCTGCACGACCAGCGTCGAGTTGCGGCAGATCGCCGCCGCCAGCAACTCGGCCAGCCAGCTCTTGCCGGTGCCCGGGTCGCCGATCAGCAGCAGACCCCGGTCCGACGCCAGCGTCACGATCGCGCGCTCGACGAAACTGCGGTCGCCGAACCACTTCTGCGGGATCTCCCGGTCGATGCCGTCGGCCCGTTCCGAGCCGAGCACGAACATCCGGACCATGCGCGGGCTCAGCCGCCAGGTGAAGGGCTTGGCCCCGGTGTCGATCGACTCCAGGTAGTCCAGCTCCTCGGCGTACTTCACCTCGGCGGGAGCGCGCAGCAGGTTGTCGGTCATCAGCGTTTTCTCCTAAGCGAGGAAGTTCTTGAGCTCGGTCACGAGTTTGCGGATGTGCCCGGAGATCACCGGGGTGCCCTGATCCTTGAGCTTCTGCCGGAACCAGGGGTTGACGCTCGTCTGCCCGCCGCTGTTGACCGAGCCGACCGGGATCAGCTTGGCGCCGGAGCGGTGCACGGCCTGCAGACCGTCGAAGACCGCCTGGTCGCGCGACTCGTAGAAGTCGGAGATCCAGACGAGCACGGTGTTACGGGGATCGGCGACCTTCGGCCGGGCCAGGTCGAGGGCGACCGTGCCGTCGGTGCCGCCGCCGAGATTTGTCCGCAGCAGCACCTCGAACGGGTCGTGCACCCACGGAGTCAGGTCGAGCGCCCGCGTGTCGTACGCGATCAGGTGCACGTCGACCTTGGGCAGCCCGGCGAAGATCGAGGCCAGGATGGTGCAGTTGACCATGGCGTCCACCATGGACCCGGACTGGTCGACGACGACGATGAGCCGCGCCGGGGTGGTCCGCTTGGCGGTGTGCCGGTAGAAGAGCTTGTCGACGTAGAGCCGCTCGTCCTCCGGGTTCCAGTTGGTCAGGTTCTTCCAGATGGTGCGTTCGAGGTCGAGGTTGCGGTACACCCGCTTCGGCGGCACCGAGCGGTCCAGCGTCCCGGTGCTGGTCTGCTGCACCTGCGTACGCAGAACCTCGGCGACCTCGTCCACGAAGCGCCGGATGAGCGCCTTGGCGTTGGCCAGCGCCACCCCGGACAGGTTGTCCTTGTCCCGCAGCAACTGCTCGATCAGCGACATGCTCGGGGTGAGCTGCTTGGCCAGTTTCGGATCGGCCAGGACCTCACGCAGCTGCATCCGCTTGACGAGGTCGCCTTCGAGTCCGGCCAGTACGCCGCCCAGCTCGCCGGCCGTGCCCGGCCGGGCTCGCAACTGCCCCGGCTCGCAGCCCATGGCCTTTTCGAACCAGCCCGCGTCGGACTGCCACTGGGCCAACTGCGTGGCGGTGACGTTGCCCGAACCGGTGGCGAAGACGTTGAGCAGCACCTTCGACACCAGGGCGGCGCGGCGTACCTGGGTCTCCCCGGTGGGCGCCTCGTCCTCGGGCGGCACCATGAGGCCCTCGAACTCGGCGGCCAGCTCGGGGAACCGCTGCACCACGGTGTCGACCGCGACCGACGGGTCGAGCAGGGCCGCGGGCAACCCCGCCGCCTGCACCGTCGCCATGCTCGCCGACTCCAGCGCGGGCTGCTCCTCGCCGCCGTCGAAGATGCGGGCCAGCAGCCGCCAATAAAGCACCTGCCGCCGAGCCGCCAGGTCCGTCGTCTCGCCGGTCATTTGCGCAACAGCCTTCCCGCGCGCTCGCGCAGGACGCCCACGGCGTCTCCGGCGGCGGCCTCCGCCTTGGCGGCCTTGGGATCCGACGGCCCCATCGCCCAGTCGCCGCTGTGCGCCGCGACCGGCTTCTTCTTCACCGTCGACTCCACCGCCAGCGGCTGCACCAGCCACCGCCCGGCGTCCCAGCGCAGCAGGCCGATCATCGCCGACGCACCGGCGGCCAGGTCGGCGGAGAGCGGACCGGCCGCGCTGATCCGGTCGGCGTCGACGGTCAGCGGACCGCCCACCGCGAACTGGTGTGCCTCCAGGAACACCGGTTCGGCCAGGCGCACCGGATGGCGGTCCAGCGGCGGAACCGCGGGCGCCATCGCCTGGGCGAGCTGCACCCGGGCGGTCGCGAACGGATCGGCCGGCTCGCCGGCGGCCGCACAAGCCTCGTCCCAGAGCAGATCCCCCGAGCCGAGCAGGGTCATGCCGGTCAGGTCCAGGCTGCGGCGTTCGGCGAGCGCCGCCAGCAACTGCGGATAGCCGCGCAGCAGCCGCCAGACGGCCGCTCCGGTGATCGTGTCGACCTTGGGGGCGCTGACCGAGATCCGGGCCAGCTTCGGCGGCCCGCCCGCTTCGAGGAGGCCGTGCACCTGCGCCTGCAGGGCGGTGGCGTGCTCGTGCAGGTCGACGCCCAACGGCAGGAACCGCCCCGTGACCGGCTGTCCGCCGGCCGAGGCCGGGAATCCGGGCTGAGCGAGCAGCATCGCCCGCGACCACAGGTCGGCCCAGCGCCGAACCGGCAGCTGCGGCAACGTCAGAATCGGACTGGACGCGCGCAACTCCGCGGCGAATCCGTCGAGCAGCACGGCGAGGCGGCGCAGCCGCGGCTCGGCGAGCAGTCCTTCGATGATCGGGTCGGCCGCGCCGACGAGGTCTTCGGTGACGCCGCGCCACCCCGCCACGGCCAGCTCGACCAGCCAGGTGCGTACGCCGTTGAGCAGGTTCTCCGGAGCCGAGTCGGACGCGGACGGCGCCTGCCAGGGCTCGCGCTGCCGCCCGAGGGCGTCGTCGAGGCCGCCGAGCAACGCGTCGTGCACCGCGCCGAGCGCGGCCGACCGGCCGCCGGCCAACGCGGCGACATACTCGTCGCCGGGCGAACCGGCCAGGACCTTCGCCGCCGCCTCGGCCAGCCGCTCACCGAGTGGGGTCGCGCCGAACGCCCCGGCCAGCCCGGTGAGCGCGGCCTGCCGCGGCTCGGACAGCCGGCCGAACCCGTGCGTCAGCGCCTCGTCGAAGGCGGCCACCGTCTCCAGGGCCTCCGGGACGCCCGCCGGCGTCTGGGCCAAGTACTCGACCAGCATCAGCGCACCGCCTTCGCCGACGGCAACTGGGTCGCCGGGAACCACTGCAGCTCGGGAAGCGGCTCAGCCGTGCCCGGCAGTTCCAAGTAGGACAGATGGCGCAGGAATCGGGCGAACACTCCGGCCGCCGAGGAGCGCTCCAGCTTCCAGGTGGTCCGCCGGATCAGGTCGCCGCCGTGCTGGATCTCGCCCTCGGCGTCGATGCGCAGGTAGCGGGCGATCCGCTCGCCCCCGAACTGCACGACGGCCTCGTCCATCAGCAGATCCAGGTGCTTGCACGTGTAGTCGTCGCCGTAGAGGCCGCCGCACGGCCGGTTGTTGTTGGTCGAGCAGCTGAAGGTGTGGTCGCCCGCGGTGAACTGCGAGACGTAGACCCGCTCGATGTCCGACCCCGACGAGACGACGCCTTGCAATCGACCTTCGGCCAGTTCCACGAAGGGCACCTTCGCGAGTTTCCGTGGCCGGGCCGGTGGCACCACCACGGCGGTGCTGCGGGCTTCCCAGTCCGGTTCCGTTAGCACAGTCGGCGACACATCTGGCGGCACGCCATCGACCTCCCCAGGCGAAACGCGCGCGCCACTGTGGACGCTCGCGGGAACGGATGATCCGTGAACGCGACAGTTCTACATCACGCCACCGACAATCCCGCCCCCGGGCTCATCGACTCTCCGGCGGATCCTCGACCTCGTCCAGCGCGGCCTGCTCATGCAGCACGATGTCGTGCAGCGGCGCCTCCGGCCCGCCGAAGGCCTGTCCGCGCGCCTCGCCGTCCGGGCTGCCGCTGAAGACCCGCGCGTCCTCCTCCGGCGCGGGCTCCGGGGGCGCGGCCGGCACGATCGCGGGCGTGGCGGCCACCCAGGCCCACTCCCGCCGCGCGTCGATCCAGGCCGCCTCCGTCCTGGTACGCGCGAAGGCCGACGGCTGGTGGTCGCGTACCCAGGCGACCAGGTGCTCGCGGACGAGACAGCGCAGGTCCCACAACGACGGCGCGTCGCGGGCGCTGCACAGTGCCCGCAGCCGCACCCGGCCCTCGATCGCATCGGTGACCTGCAGTACGCACACCCGCCCGTCCCACAGGTCGCTGGTTTCGAGCAGCCGCCGCAACTCGTCCCGGATCGGCTGCACGTGCACGGCCCAGTCGACGTCGAACTCGACCGAGCCGAGGATCTCCGACCGCGTACGCGTCCAGTTCTGGAACGGCTTGGTGGTGAAGTACGACGTGGGCATCACGAGCCGGCGGTCGTCCCAGATCTGCAGCACGACGTGGCTCAGCGTGATCTCCTCGACGCGCGCCCACTCGTTCTCGACCACGATCACGTCGTCGATCCGGATGGCCTCGCTGAAGGCCAGTTGCAGCCCGGCGATCACATTCCCCAGTACGCTCTGCGCCGCCAGTGCCGCGATGACGCCGATGATGCCGGCCGAGGCGAGCAGGCTGGCCCCGATGGTGCGTACCTCGGGGAAGGTCATCAGCACCACGCCGACGGTGAGCAGGACGATCGCGGCGATGGTGACCCGGCGGACCACCACGATCTGCGTACGGATGCGGCGCGCCGACCGGTTGTCCGGCACGTCGATGCGGAACCGCGCCTCCGCGACGTCCTCCAGCGCCAGCAGGACCGTCGCGACCAGCCAGGCCCCGGAGACGATCAGGCCGATGCCCATGGTGTGCAGGACCCCGTGCTTGAGGTCGAAACTCTGGCGGGAGACGAGGACGACGGCCCGGACGGCGAAGATCACCGCGAAGACCTGGAACGGCCGGTGCGCGTGGTCGGCCAGTTCGGCCATGATCACCGAGCGGCGTCCGGCGCGGACGATCGCCCGATGAATGATCTCCACGACGACGAGCGCGGCCACGGCCGCGCTGAGGGCCGCGATCGACAACGGCACCGCGTCTCTCCCTTCACCGGCACCTTTGAAGATCCCATATTCCGGCGCGGACGGCCGGTAAACCCTCAGGCCGTCAGAAGTCGCAGGACGAGAGCGACCACGGCGAGCAGGAGCAGGACGATCGGCGTCCCGATGTGGGCGAGGTCATGGAAGCGCACGTGCGCCCCGACCGCCAGGGCGAAGTAGAGCACCAGGCCCACGGCGGCGGCCACCCCGAGCGGCGCCCAGACCAGCCCGGCCAGTGCTCCGGCCGCCCCGGCGAACAGGATCACCGCCAGCAGGTTGAGCCGTTCCTCCGGTACGCCCACGCGGGCGTAGCTCGCGACGACGGAAGGCTCGTGACTGAGTTTGCGAATCGCCGCATACGCCAGCAGAGCCGCGAGAACTGCGGTGACGGCGATGGTTGCTGCGAACACCCCTCTGAATCTATACGCTTGTACAAATTCACGCAACGGACAGGAGAGCCCGTGCCACAGCACAGCAACCGAGGCGAGCTGATCGACGGCGTACTGCGGTGTCTGGAGCGCCTGCCCTGGGACAAGGTCACCGCCCGGGAGATCGCCGCCGAGTCGGGGGCCAACCTGGCCTCGATCACCTATCACTTCGGCTCCAAGGACGCCCTCATCACGGCGGCCGTCGTCGAAGGGCTCGATCGCTGGCTCGCCGAGATCGCCGCCGTCCTGAGCGGCCTGGCGAGCCGGACACCGGCGGACCGGTTTCGGCAGGCAGCTGCCGTCGCGGCGGCGACCCGGCACCGTCATGAGGGACTCGCCCGCATGTTCATCGGCGCGCTGGCCCGCGCCCAGCACGACGATCGCGTACGCGACCTGCTGACCGAAGGGTTCCGCCACTCCCGGGGCGACGTCGCCCGCGTACTCGGACTGGGCGAGGACCAGCTCGGCAACGACGCCGGCGGCGTCATGCTCGCCCTGTTCGACGGGCTGCTGATCCAGGCGCTGCTGCACCCTGAGCTGGCGATCGACGGCGACCGGCTGATCGAGGCCGAGCGCCGCCTCCGCGAGCGGCTGCCGGTCTAGTCTGCGGGCATGGGCGACCTGCGCCGCCTTCCCAAGGCGAACCTGCATCTGCACCTGACCGGCGCCATGCGCCCGGCCACCCTCGCCGAGCTGGCCACGCGCGCCGGGTTGCCGCTGCCGCCCCCGCTGCCGGGAGACGTGGCGCACGGGTGGGAGGCCTTCCAGGAGCGCTACGACATCGCCCGCTCCGCTGTGCGTACCGCTGCAGACGTCACGCGCGTGATCCGCGAGACGATCGCGGACAGCGAGGACGACGGCGCCGCGTGGGTGGAGATCCAGATCGACCCCACCTCGTACGCGCAGCGCCTCGGCGGCGAGGCGGCGGTGGTGGAGACGGCGCTGGCCGCCGCGGCCGGGCGGGCCGGGATCGTGCTGGCGTCGAGCTGGGCCGGGTCACCCGAGACCGCCGCCCGGATCGCCCGGCTGGCGGCGCTGTACCGACCGCACGGTGTCCTCGGATTCGGACTGTCCAATGACGAACGCCGAGGCCGGGTCGCGGACTTCGCCGAGGCGTTCCGGATCGCGGCCGACGCGGGACTCCTGTCCGTGCCCCACGCGGGCTTCTACGAAGCGGCCTGGCACGTACGCGACTGCGTGGACCTGCTGGGCGCACGGCGGATCGGCCACGGACTGACCGCCGCCGCCGACCCGGTGACGCTCGAGTTCTTGGCCGAGCGGGGTGTGACGCTGGAGGTGTGCCCGACGTCGTACCCGCCGTTCGGCATGTCTCTCCCGCTCGCGCGGCTCCTGGAGGCGGGTGTCCCGGTGGCGCTGGGCACCGACGACCCGCTGCTCTTCGGAGCCGACCTGAGCACGCAGTACGCGATCGCCCGGCGGCTCGGCCTGGACGACGCCGCGCTCGCAGAGCTCGCGCGACAGTCGATCCACGCCTCCGCCGCCCCGCCCGCGCTTCGCGCCTCGATGCTCGCCGGCGTCGACGCCTGGCTCCGCTCCTGACGAGCAGATCACGGTTATCCCTGCGATCATGGACGCGGGAAGCCTGGATAACCGTGATCTGCACAGATCACGCATCCGGAGTCAGCGAGCGCGCAAACCGTCCGACAGCAGGTCGAGCAGCCGACCGGCCTGGTCGCGCTGAGCCGGCTCGCCGGCGCTCATGGTGACCCCGAGGAGGGCGGCGAGCACGTCCTCGGCCGCGACGTCCGCCCGGAGGGAGCCCTCCGCCGCACCCGCCGCGAGCAGCGAGGACAGCGCCGCGAGCAGCTTGGCCCGGCTGTGCTCGTAGGGGTTGACGCCGGATGCGACGACGGTCTTGAGCGCATCGGCCATGCCCCGCTTGGTGGCGATGTAGTCGACGAAGTGGTTCATCCACTCCCGAAGCGCCTCGGCCGGCGGAAGGGTGCCTAGGAGATCGAGCGCGGCCGCGCCGAGTTTGTCGACCTCGTTGCGGTACGCCGCCTCGACGAGCGCCTCGCGCGTCGGGAAATGCCGGTAGAGCGTCCCGATGCCGACCCCGGCCTGCTTGGCGATGGAGTCGAGCGTCACATCGTTGCCGTCCGGGCCGGTGAACGCCTCGACAGCCACGGTGAGCAGCCGGTCGCGGTTGCGCTGGGCGTCTGCGCGCATGTGCACCCCTTGCAAACCGGAGGAGCCTCCGGTTAGAGTCGGCCACGTAACGGAGGAACCTCCGCTTAACCGAGTGTAGCGGGATGGAGCACAGCATGAGCACCCGGATCACCACACCGTTCGACGCGACGTCGACCGCCGCCGAGGTCGTCGCGGGCGTCGACCTGACCGGCCGCCGCGTGATCGTCACCGGTGGCGCCTCCGGCATCGGCGTCGAGACCGCGCGCGCTCTCGCCGGCGCGGGAGCGGAGGTCACCCTGGCCGTCCGCGACCTGGCCGCCGGGGGGCGTACGGCCGACGACATCGTCGCCTCGACCGGCAACAAGCAGATCCACGTGGCCCACCTCGACCTGGCCGACCCCGCGTCGGCCGCCGGGTTCGCCGCCGCGTGGGAGGGGCCGCTGCACATCCTCGTGAACAACGCCGGGGTGATGGCCTCGCCGTTGACGCGTACGCCGCAGGGCTGGGAGCTGCAGTTCGCCACGAACCACCTCGGTCACTTCGCGCTGACCACCGGACTGCACCGGGCGCTCGCCGAGGCCGGTGGCGCCCGGGTCGTCTCGGTCAGCTCGGCCGGTCACCTCAACTCGCCCGTGGTCTTCTCCGACATCCACTTCGAGCGCCGGCCCTACGACCCGTGGCAGGCGTACGGGCAGTCCAAGACGGCCAACATCCTGTTCGCGCTGGAGCTGACCCGCCGCTGGGCCGACGACGGCGTGTACGCCAACTCGCTGATGCCCGGGGCGATCCGGACCAACCTGCAGCGCCACATCACCGAGGAGGACCTGCTGGCGATGCGGGCGCGCACCGGTGGGACCGGAGCCGTGCCATGGAAGACCACCGAGCAGGGCGCGGCCACGTCTGTGCTGCTCGCGACGTCGCCGCTGGTCGACAAGATCGGCGGGCGCTACTTCGAGGACTGCGCCGAGGCCGGCCCGAACCAGCCCGGCACCCGCGCCGGCGTGGCCGCGTACGCCCTCGACCCGGAGGCGGCCGAGCGACTGTGGCAGGTGTCGGTCGACACCCTGAGCTGACCTGGCCCCGTCGAACGATAAGGTCATTCCGCAGTAATTGGGGATGACGCGGGCGGGAGTGAGATGACCTCGGTGCAGGTGAGCGTAGCGGGTGGGCGATGCGACCTCTGCGGGGAGCGGCTCTGCCTCACCGCGCGGATCACGTCGGCGGGCCGCAGCGTCGGCCTCTGCCCCCGCTGCGACGCGGACAACCCGCACGGCGCGGAACTGATCGCCTACTTCGCGACGCGGTCGGCGGTGGCCGCACAAGACCGGGCCACCATCGCCGACCTGCTCGGCCGCTGGCTCGGGTCGCTCGACCAGGATCGGGTCACCGCGGCGGCGCCGTCGCTCGCCGAGGCCGCCGAAGCGTGGTGGTCGCTCTACCAGAAGCGGGCCGCCCCGGACGAATCCGGAGCGGCCCGCTCAGCTGTGCAGGGTCAGACCGTCTGACTATGCGCGCGAGCGGAGCGCTGGCGAGCGGCTCTGCGTACGCGGGCGGACAGGCGGTTGCGCTGCGCCTCGGCCACGAGTTCCTGGTGGTGGAGCTTCGCGAGTTCGAGGACGGTCTGCGGTGAGGTGAACATTGTGGACTCCTTGTCGTGGTGCTCGGTCTTGCTTGTTCGCTCGACAAGGAATATGTTGCCCGAGTAAGGGGTAGCAGCCATCAGGATCGGTTACGTATCTTGGCCGCGCCGACCTACCTAGATCACTCCGCCGCCGCCTAGGTATACCTAGGCCCGCCGGCCGCGCCGCGCCCGCAGGTAGTCCGAGACCACGTAGCGGCCCAGTTCCTCCGCCTCCGGCGTGAACACGCGGCCCCCGTTGCGGCGCGCCACCGCGTCGACGAACCGGCGCAGTCCCGGGTCCTCACCCAGCATGAAGAAGTTCAGCGTGGCCCCCGAGCGGGTCAGACCGTCCACTTCGGCCACCGTCGCCTGCACCGTCTCCGACAACGGCGGCCAGGAGAACACCGCCTCGCCGTCGGCGTCGATGTGCGCCGTCGGCTCGCCGTCGGTGATGACGAGGACGACCGGCTCGAACCCCGGATGCCGGTGCAGATGCCGGGCGGCCAGCCGCAACGCGTGCTGCAGGTTGGTGCCCTGCACGAAGTCCGGCTCGACCGCCGCCAGCTCCTGCTGCGACAGCACCCCGGCCACCCGGCTGAACCCGACGATCTGCAGCGCGTCCTGCGGGAACCGCGTCGCCACCAGGTGCGACAGCGCCAGCGCGGTCTGCTTCATCGGCCCCCACCGGCCGTCGGCCATCATCGAGAAGGACAGGTCGACGCACAGCGCCACCGCCGCCGACGCGCGCCGCTCGGTCTCGGCCACCTCGAAGTCGTCGACCTGCAGGGTCACCGGGACGCCCGCGCCGCGGCGGGTCACCGCCCGGGTCACCGTCCGCACCACGTCCAAGGGCTGTTCATCGCCGTACGCCCACAGCCGCGACGCCCCGGTCACCTCGCCCGCGGCGCCCGCGTCCCGCAAGTCGTGCTGGCCCCGCCGGCCTTCGGCCAGATCGGCGAAGACGCGGCGCAACGCGGTGCCCCCGAGCCGCCGCAAAGCCTTGGGGCTCAACGTGAGCCCGTCGCTCGACCGGGTCACCCAGCCTTGCCGGCGCAGTTCCCGCTCCAGCTCCCGCAGGCGGCGTACGTCGTCGGCCGCGGCGCGGCCCAGGTTCCGTTCGACCGCGTCGACGTCCACGTCGTCCAGCGTCGCGCCCGGATGCTCCTGCGCCAGCTGCTCGATGAGGTCGTCGAGGTCGGCGATCTCGCCGAGGGCGCCCGTCGCCTCGCCGTAGCCGAGCGGCTCCTCTCCGCGTACGCGGGCCTGCCGGTCCCACGGCAGATTGGGCCGCAACGCGCGCAGGTTGGCCGTCAGGGCCGCCATCTGCTCGCCCAGTCCGGAGCCCGCGAGTGCGGCGTCCATCAGGCCTTCCAGCTCGGCCCGCTGGCTCGCCGACAGCGACCGCATCAGCTGTTCGCCCGCGGCGGCCCGGCGGGCCAGCGCGTCGATCAGCTCCTCGACCGAGCCGGGTTGCTCCGGGAAGAACTCGCCGTGCTCCCGCATGAACGCGGTGAACGCGTCCTGGGTGTCCTCCCCCCGGGCGTGCCGCCCGAGCAGGTCGTTGAGGTCGCGCATCATCCGGGCCAGCCGCTGCTGCGCCGCCGGATCGTTCGCGGTCGCGCCGAGCGCGTCCCGCAGACCGCTGAAGCGCTGCTCGAGCACCTCCCGGCGCAGACCGTCGAGGATCTGCTGATACGTCTGCCGAGCCTCGTCACTGGACCAGTCATAGGTGGACAACTCGTCCACCGCCCGCGCGGTCGAACGGGGCAGACTGTCCAAAGTAGCCTCAGCAAACCGCGCCGCGTCGTCGTCGCGCCCGGCCAGCTCGTCCCGTTCGGCCGCGAGCGCCTGATCCAGCAGCGCCTGCGCCCGGGTCACCGCGCCGTCGAGCGAGCCGCGCCGCATGGCCTCCAGCCGCATCCGCCGGGCGCGGGCCGACAGGTCGTCGAGCCCGCCCTGGCCGGAGGGACCGCGCCGGAGCAGGTCCCGCAATGCCTCGCGGAGGCTGCCCCCGGCCAGGACATCGGCACCGACCTCGTCGACCGCCGCCCGCACGTCGTACGGCGGAGCCAGCGGATCGGGTCCGCCACGCCACAAGCCGTAGCGGAACCGGTTCCCGCCCACCATCTCAGCCCCGCCCACCCCGGTCGGCGGCGCCCCGATAGCGGGCGCGCCCGTCGTCGGTGAGGTCCTTGGCCAGCCGCCGGGTCAAGTGCAGGCCTTCGAGGACGAACTCGACTCCGGCCGCCGCCTCGCCCCGGGACGGGCCGTCGCCCAGCCCCAGCCGCTCCAGCGCCTTGGCCAGCCCCGGCACCGTGCCGACCTGCCGAAGCAGCTCGTCGGCGGCCACGAGGTCGCCCGTCTCGACGACGCCGCCCTCGGCGACCAGCGCGGTGAACCCGGACAGGTCCAGCCCGGCGAGGTGGGCCCGGAACGTCTCGGCGGTCGCGGCTCGCAGCAGGTGGGCGAGGATCTCGGCCTCGCGGCCCTCCTCGCCGCTCTCGAACTCGACCTTGCCGCGCAGCGTGCTCGTCACCGACACGGTGTCGCCGATCCGCGCGACGGGTTCCGCCTCGCCCAGCAGCCCGGCCCGGCGCAGCGCCGACGCGGCGACCGTCTCGGCCGCCGCGATGGCGAACCGAGCGGAGACGCCCGAGCGCTGGTCGACCGACGGCGACTCGCGGACGTTCCGGGCGAACCGCGCCAGCACCTCCAGCACGTGCTCGGGCACCGGGGCGACCAGCGCCGCCTCCTGGCGGATCAGGTCCAGCTCCAGGTCCAGGTCAATCGGGTAGTGCGTCCGGATCTCGGCGCCGAACCGGTCCTTCAGCGGGGTGATGATCCGGCCACGGTTCGTGTAGTCCTCCGGGTTCGCGCTGGCCACCAGGAACAGGTCCAGCGGCAGCCGCAGCTGGTAGCCGCGGATCTGCACGTCCCGCTCCTCCAGCACGTTGAGCAGCGAGACCTGGATCCGCTCGGCCAGGTCCGGCAGCTCGTTCACCGCGAAGACGCCCCGATTGGTACGCGGAACGAGTCCGAAGTGGATGGTCTCGGGGTCGCCGAGCGTACGCCCCTGGGCGATCCGGATCGGGTCGACGTCGCCGATCAGGTCGCCGACGCTCGTGTCCGGGGTGGCCAGCTTCTCGCCGTACCGCTGCGAGCGGTGCAGCCAGGTCACGCGCAGTGCGTCGCCGAACTCCTCGGCCAGGCGGATCGACCCGGGACTGATCGGGTGCATCGGGTGCTCGTTCAGCTCCGACCCGGCGATCACCGGCGTCCACTCGTCGAGCAGCTCGATCAGCGTACGGATGAGCCGGGTCTTGCCCTGGCCGCGCTCGCCCAGCAGCACCATGTCGTGCCCGGCCAAGAGCGCGCGCTCGACCTCGGGCAGCACGGTGTCGTCGTAGCCGACGATCCCGGGGAACCGCTGTTCGCCCGACCGCATCCGGGCCAGCAGGTTCTCCCGGAGCTCCGCCTTGACGGTGCGGTAGGTGTAGCCGGCGGCACGCAGCTCCCCCAGCGTCCGCGGAAGGCCTTCCGGTGTGTTCGTCACCCAACCGACGCTAGCGCGATCAACTAGTGATAGTCACGGTGAAATCGCTGTCGGCGTAAGCGTCGGTCACGTTGTTGTAGCAGTTGACGGTCACCGCGTTGGATCCCCAGTACGCGGTCGCGCAGTACGTCGACGGATCGCCCCGCGAGCCGCTCTGGGCGTACCCATAGGGGATGGAAAGGCCGGGGAAGGTGACCCGGTAGCGGCCGACGCCGAGGTAGGCGATCGTGGGCGTGCCGCCGGTGTTCCAGAAGCCCTCGGCCCAGTAGGAGGCCGGGTCGCCCCACGAGTGCCGGAAGTACGCGTTCCCGCGCGCGGTCGTGGTGCCGAGCACGTTGACGCCGCGCGAATAGCTCAGGGAGAAGCGGGTGTCGGCCGGGTTGCCGAAGGCGTCGACGCAGAAGATCCCGATCGGCGTCGGCGTCTCGTCGTTCTCCCCGTGGACCTCGCAGCGGACCGCGGTCGTCCCGTACGCGGTGATCTGGTAGTGCCCGTCGTTGTTGTCGACCGGATAGTGCGCGTCGACGGTCGGCATCTGCACCATGTACACGCCTTGCGACTGCCGCCACGCCAGCGGCGATCCGCCGGTGGAGTCGTAGGAGTACGCGGTGCTCGGCGTGTAGGGCGTCGCGGAGTACGGGTCGTGCGCCCACAGGTACGCGAAGGTCCCGTAGGCCGCGGTGCGGTTGGTGAAGTGCGCGACGAAGTAGGAGTCCGCCGCGACCCCGGCCGCGCTGAAGCACCGGACGCTGACCACCTCGTCCACCCCGACCGGCAGCCAGCTCGCGATCGTGCAGATCGCCGTGTTGCCCGAACCGTACGGGCGGACGTGCGCCACTCCCCCGCTCACCGCCATGCCGGCGAACCGGACCGAGTAGACCCCGGCGGAGCTACGCGTGATCACGACCGCGCCGCCGGTGGAGTTGCGTTCGTACCCACTGGCCGCGGTGTAGCTCGCCACGGACGGCTGGTACGCCCACACGTACCCGTCGACCTGGGCGGCCGCCTGCGCGGTCGGACCGTGGAGCAGGACGGCCGCCGCCGAGCAGACGGCGAGCGCGGAAGCGAGGATGCGTCGCATGCCGATCATGCTCAGCCATGCGGCGCCGGCGGTCAGTCGCCTTCCCGACGCCCGCCGGACTGATGCGGAGTTATGCGGGGCGTCAGGCGGAGGCGGCAACCGGTTGCGCCGTGGGCGCGGCCCGAGGCGCGGGGACGGCGGGCACCAACGCCGGGCGCCGCCGGGCCGCGATGTCCTCGATCCAGCCGACCGCCAGGACGGCCAACGCCGTCAGTGGCGCCCCGACCAGCAGCGACGCGATCTTCATCTCGGTCGTCAACGGGGTGACCCCGGCGTACTGGAGGAGGGCGCCGGTCAGGAACAGCACCGGCAACTGCCACACGTAGATCGTGATCGCGCGCGCGTTGAACGCGCTCACCAGGCGAGCGAGTCTCGGGAACCGGTCCAGCCAGGCCAGGGTCGGCCGGGCCCGCAGGGCCAGCAGCACGAATCCGGTGCCCCACAGCGTCTCGGCGATCGGGTCGGCGAACGGGAAGCCGCCCTGCCCGGCGCCCCACACGTAGCCGACGACGCCGAGCACGGCGGCGGACGCCGCGCACACCCAGATCGGGACCCGGTCGAGCAGCCGGGTGTGCCGGGCGAAGCCGAGCATCCAGGCGGTGCCGTAGGACGCGGTCGACCACATGACGTCGCCGACGCGGTTGACCGGCAGCGGGACGAGCGGCGAGTACAGCAGGACGGCCCCGGTCAGCGGGGCGATCAGCGTCTTGACCGGCCAGCGCTGAAAGAACCACCAGAAGATCGGCGACAGCAGGACGAACCAGATGTACGCCCGGATGTACCACAACGCGAGCGTGAACGCCCCACCCCAGGAGCTCGCGGGCGGGTTGGCCAGCGGCAGCACCCAGTACAGCAGGTCCTGCCAGCGCAGTGGATTGGTCGGATCATGCTGCCACCCGTTGATCAGCATGAGCGGGATCGCGACCGCCGCGAGCGCCCACAGCGGTGGCAGGGTTCGGCGCAGCCGGGAGCGTACGGTCGGGGCCGGTCCCTTGCGTTCGAGCGAGGCTGCCGTCATCGCCCCGGCGAGCCCGAACATCACGAACATCGAGGGGAACAGGACCGCCAGCCAACTGATCCACAACGTGTGGTGGAGGAACACCCGAGTGATGGCGACTGCACGCAGCGTATCCACATATCGGCTGCGGGGGCGGGTGGTCTTGGGGTCCAGGGCCTGCTCGTCACCGCTGCGATTCACCGTGTGTTGCCTCGCTTTGCTGATCCGCGTAGACCCTCCGTCTTATTTCCGGTCTACCCGTACCAGTAACCTACTCAAACCTCGAAGCCGACTCAAAGCCGCCTTTCGGGGTTCGCCTGGCGATCACAGCGAAAACCGCAGACTGACCGCCCCTCGCAGGTCCAGCCAGGCCTCCGTCGGCGTACGCACGAGGCGCAGGACGATCTCGTCACAGCCCGGGCAGCGGCCGACCAGGCCGGGACCGTGATCGTGGCCGTACACCCGCAACGCGGCGATCGGCCCGGTCAACCCGCAGGCGGCGCAGCGGCCGTCGACGGTGGTGACGTCGACCGCGAACAGCTCTCGCATCGGCCCGGCCAGCGAACTGCCGTCAACGTAGTCAAGCATCGGTTCCTCCGAAGCGCTCGGTCTTGATCCGCTGGGGTTCGTGCCCGGCGTCGATCAGCAGGTCGGCGGCGGCCTCGACGAACCCGGTCGGGCCGCAGACGAAGACGGCCGGCTCGAAGTCAGGCGGCCAGCCCCATTCGGCGAGATCGGCGGCGGTCAACCGGCCCGGCGGGCGGCCGTGCCCGTCCGGTGCGCGGCGCGTGTAGACCACCGTCACGTCGAGCCCCCGATCTTCCAGGGCACGCCGGCGCAGCTCCTCGGCATAGAGCACGTCTTCCGGCGTACGCGTGGAGTAGACGAGCCGGAACGGGACGCGGACCGAGGCTTCCGCGCGGGCCCGGATCATGGCCATGAGCGGGACCACCCCGGAGCCGCCGGCGACGAGCAGCACCGGCGCGGTCTCGGCGGCGCGCCACACGAACCAGCCGCCGACCGGGCCGCGCAGCTCGACCTGCATCCCCGGCTGCAGGACGTCGACCAGGTACGGCGAGACCTCACCGTCCGGAATCCGCTGCACGGTCAGCTCGACGAGGTCGTCGCTGTCGGAGAAGGCCGAGGCGATCGAGTAGCTGCGCTCGGTCGAATAGCCGTCCTCGGCGGTCAGCCGCACGTCGACGTGCTGCCCGGCGAGGTGACCGGGCCACCCGGGCACCTCGAAGACCAGCGTGTGCG
This sequence comes from Hamadaea sp., assembly GCA_013361475.1. Classification (GTDB taxonomy): domain Bacteria; phylum Actinomycetota; class Actinomycetes; order Mycobacteriales; family Micromonosporaceae; genus Hamadaea. The sequence continues at coordinate 1,262 of JABFYB010000731.1, read as the reverse complement.
CGCTGTCGGTCTCGGCGCGCACCTCCCGCAGCCGGGCCGCGCGCCAGGTCAGTCGCCTTGATACCGCTGCTCGCGCCATGGGTCTCCGTAGTCGTGGTAGCCCGCCGTCTCCCAGAAGCCCGGTTCGTCCTCGAGCAGCAGTTGCAGGCCGCGCACCCACTTGGCCGACTTCCAGAAGTAGAGGTGCGGCACCAGCAGCCGGGCCGGCCCGCCGTGCTCGGGCGCCAACGGCTCGCCCTCGAACTCGTAGGCGATCCACGCCTGCCCGTCGAGCAGGTCGTCGAGCGGCACGTTCGTCGTGTAGCCGCCGTAGGAGTGCGCGAGCGTGAAGTCGGCCGCCGTCTCGACGTCTTCCAGCAGCGTCGCGATGGCGACCCCGCGCCAGTGCGTCGTCAGCTTCGACCATTTCGTGACGCAGTGGATGTCGACCGTGACGTCCTCGGCGGGAAGCTGCTGCAGCTCGGCCCACGACCAGGTGTGCCGGGCGCCCGTCTCGGTGATCACCGCGAACTCCCACGCGTCCAGCGGCACCCGGGGCGTCGGACCCGCCGACAGCACCGGAAAGTCCTGCGTGAGGTACTGGCCCGGCGGCAGCTTCGGCCCGGACGTCTGGCGGCGGCCGGAGAAACCCGGCGACACGATGCCCACCCCGTAGTTCTACCACCGGGACACGGGGCGGCGGTGCGGTCTGCCGGAACGCTACGGTTGCGGACATGCAGGACACCTCCGCTGCCGCCGCCCTCGTGGCGGGCGGTTCCGACGCGCTCACCACCGCCGCCGACGAGACCGCGGCCACCGCCGCCGGCCTGCTCGGCGACTTCCTCGCCACCGGTACGCTGACCGCGTACGACGAGGCCGTGTCGTCCCTGAGCCGGGTACGCAACCTGGCCAAGCTGACCCAGATGGCCCATCCGGACGCGGAAGTCCGCGCGACCGCCGCCACCGTGCAGCAGGACATCGACAAGCGGCTCACCGAGATCTCCCTCGACCCGGCGGTCTACCAGACGCTGGCCGGGCTGGACCTGAGCGGCGAGGACGCGGCCACCCGCCACTGGGTCGGCCGGGTGCTCCGCGACATGCGGCTGGCCGGTGTCGACCGAGACGACGAGACGCGCGCCCGCGTACGCGCTCTGCAGGACGAGCTGACCGCGACCGGCCAGGCGTTCGAACGGGCCATCGCGTCGAGCACCCGGACGGCGGAACTGCCGCCGAGCGCCCTCGACGGGCTGCCGGAGGACTACGTCGCCGCGCACCCCGCCGGC
>JABFYB010000595.1 GCA_013361475.1 Hamadaea sp. | reverse complement strand
CACGTCGGGTCGCTCTCGTCGGACGAGCGAGACCGCGTCACCTCCGGTCGCCGCCTCGCCCACGACCGCGATGTCTCCCTCACTTTCGGCAAGGGTACGCAGACCGGCGCGGACGAGTTCCTGATCGTCGACGATCACTATCCGGATCACGCCAGCCTCACCGGGAGGGTGGCGGTGACGGTGAATCCGGCCGGCGTTCCGTTCCCGGCCGTCAGGCTTCCGCCGAGGAGCCGGGCGCGTTCGCTCATGCCCCGCAGGCCGTGCCCGGTCTTCGCCACCGGCCCGCCGTGCCCGTCGTCGCTGACCTCCAGCCGGAGGATGTGCTCGTCCTGGCGCAGCGCGATGCGGACGTTCTGGGCTTGTGCGTGGCGGATCACGTTGGTCAGCGCCTCCTGGACGATCCGGTACGCCGCCGCGTCGATGGCCGGGGAGATCCGGTCGAGTCTGGTGTCCACGTGGGAGCGTACGGTGAGACCGGTCGCCTCGGCCGACGCGATCAGGCCGTCGAGGTCTCGCAGCGAGACCATTGTCTTCGGCGGGTCGTCGGTACGCAGCAGTTTCACCGTGCTCCGCAGTTCCCGCATCGTCTGCTCCCCGGTGTCCCGGACGAGTGCGACGGCCTTCGCGGCGACCGTCGTGTCACCCCGCACGATCGCCTCCGCGGCCACGTTCGTCTGCAACGCGATCACCGACATCGTGTGGCCGACCGAGTCGTGCAGGTCCCGGGCGATGACTTCCCGTTGGGCCTGCAGGCGGCGTTCGGCCTCCCGGGTCAGCCGTTCCTGCTCGTCGCGGCGGATCACGCGACGGGAGCGTACGCCGTCGCCGAGCGCGATGGCGGCGGCCAGGAGCGCCACATTGGAGATCAGCTCGTAGCCGAGCAGGTAAGCAGCCGGCTCGCCGCCGCGGAACCGGAAGAACCACGACACGCTCACCACCACGATCGCGGTGACGACAGCCGGCCGCACGAGCCCCAGCTCGGCTGCCGAATAGAGGGCGGCCACCACCGGGACGGCGACGCCGATCGCCGGGTAGCCCATCGTGTAGTACGCGAACAGCCCCAGCGTCGTCACGACGAGCACGATCCGGGGCGTACGCCGCCGGACCAGCATCAGCGCGCCGAAGCCCAGGGCGAAGGCGTACGCCGTGACGCCGGATGCCGTTCCCGGTGACGACTGGCCGGCCCGGTCGGTCGCGATGATCAGTGCGATCGCCAGCGTGACGAAGACGCCGAACAGCACGTCGACCACCCAGGGCGCGACCCCTCGATCGTCCCGCTCGTCCGGCCGGCTCTCCATGGTCTCGATGCTAGGCGGCTTCTGACCTGCCGAACGTCGCCTGACGACGACTTCCGGGGTCAACCGGTGACGACCCTTAAGGGCCGTGTTTTCGAGTCCCGGTACGCGATCGTGGTCCGATGCCGGGGCGATCGCCGATTCCTAGCGTTGGCCGCATGGAAGACGTCAAGCAGTTCTCCGATGGCCTCCGGCGGCTGCCGTGGCCGCTGATCCTCGGGCTGGGCGGGCTCGCCCTGGTGCACCCGCTGATCAGCGTGACCGGGCTCGCCGACACCTTCGGCGACGCCGTCACACACTTGTCCGTCCTCGCCGCGATCTCGGTGATCTGGATCGCCGTCGTGGGCCTGAGCCGGGTGGAGCGACCCGTGCTGACGCTGACAGCGGCCGGCTCGGCGTACGGGGTGATCGAGCTGGCCATCGGCGGGGTCGTCGGGGTCTTCGCCGACGACCCGTCGACCGGGCTCGACCTGTCGCTCCTCGGCTTCGCCCTCATCCCGGTGCTGCTCACGAACGGGATCTGGGGCGCGTTCACCGGGCTGATCGCGTTGCTCGTCCAGCGGATGCGAGGTGTGCGATGACTGCCCTCTCCCGGCGCGCTTTGCTGACGGCCGGTTCCCTCGCCGCGGCCGGATTGGCCGGATGCGACGGGATCATCGCCTCCGGCGGCGCGAATAACAGCGCCCAGGGCAGTGCGGGCAGTCTCCTGAAGAGCAAGCTCGACCTGCCGGGCCGGTTCCAGGTGCCCCTGCCGATCCCGCCCGTCCTCAAGCCGGTACGCGCCGACGGCACGACGGACTACTACGAGATCACCCAGAAGGTGGTGCAGGCCGAGATCCTGCCGGGCGTGTCGACCACGGTGTGGGGCTACAACGGGATCTTCCCCGGACCCACCGTGGTCTCCCGGGCCGGACGGCGTACCGTCGTGACCCATCGCAACGAGCTGCCGGTGCCGGTCTCGGTGCACCTGCACGGCGGCAAGGTCGCGCCGGAGCACGACGGCTACCCGACGGATCTGATCATGGGCACTGGCCCGCACTCAGGCCACAGCGGACGCATGACGACCGGTCCCCGGGACTACGTCTACGGGCTGGACCAGCCCGCCGCCACACTCTGGTACCACGACCACCGCATGGACTTCACCGGACCGCAGGTCTACCGGGGCCTGGCCGGGTTCCACCTGATCCGGGACGACCTGGAGGAGTCGCTGGGGCTGCCTGACGGCGACCGCGACATCCCGCTGATGATCACCGACCGGGCGTTCGAGGCCGACGGCGGGTTCCGCTACCCGTCGGTCGACCCGTCGCTGGCGAATACGCCCGGCGTCACCAGCGACTACGTCAGCGGCGTCCTGGGGGACTGCATCCTGGTGAACGGTGCCCCTTGGCCGGTGCTGGAGGTGGCGGCCGCCCGCTACCGCTTCCGCATCCTCAACGCCTCCAACGCCCGGCGCTACGAACTCAGCCTCGACGAGGGCGCGACCTTCGTCCAGATCGGCAGCGACCTCGGCCTCCTCGAACGGCCGGTCCGGCGCAAGACGATCGAGATCGCCCAAGCCGAACGGTACGACGTGATCGTGGACTTCTCCGGCTTCCCGCCCGGCCGGCAGATCACCATGCGCAACGGCCATGGCCGGGGCGGCACCGCCGACGTGATGCGGTTCGTCGTCACGCGTACGGCGTCGGACGACAGCCGCATCCCCGACAAGCTCGCCGCCCGGGAGCAGCTCTCCCCGGACCAGGCCGTCGCCGAGCGGCAGATCGTCTTCGCCCGCGGCGGTGGCGAAAAGAACGGAATGACACTGTGGACGGTCAACGGCAAGCCGTTCACCGAGGACTACATCGTCGCCCGCCCGAAGCTCGGCACCGTCGAGAAGTGGACCGTCCGGGCGCTGAACGTCGAGCACCCCTTCCACATCCACCTCGCCGGATTCCAGATCCTGAACGGTGCGCAACAAGGCTGGAAGGACACCGTCAACCTCGACAACGGCGGCAAGGCCGAGTTGCTGGTGAAGTTCGCCGGATATCGCGGCAAGTACGTCCTCCACTGCCACAACCTCGAGCACGAGGACATGATGATGATGGCCAACTTCGAAGTCGTCTAGGGTGACCGCCATGGTTCAACGGGGGTGGGGAGGGCGAGGCGGGCGGCGGCGAGCGCGGGGTCGCCGGCGACGGAGTGTGAGACGGAACGCCGTGCGAGGGCCCGGGTGAGGGCGGCGGAGACGGGCGTACGCGCGGTGAGGAGGCCGCCGGCGAGGACCACCGGTCCGTCCGGCGGCCCGAGGTCGTCGAGCGTACGGAGCAACTCGGTGGCTGCGGAGTCAACAAGGGACTGGGCAAGAGGGTCGCCGGCAAGAGCGTGCGAACACACGACGGGGGCGAGGGCGGCGTACTGGTCGGGGGTGGTGCGGTTGCCCCAGGCGAGCAGTTCGTCGACGGTTTCCACGCCCGCGTGCGACGCGACGGCTGCTGCGAAGGGCGTGTCCGGCCAGTGAACGGCGATGCTGCGTACGGCAGCCAGCCCGAGCCACACTCCGGAGCCCCGGTCGCCGAGGAGCCAGCCCAAGCCGTCCGCCGTCGCGGTGACCTGACGATCGCGTACGCGGGCCGCGATCGCCCCCGTGCCCGCGATCAGCACGATGCCCTGGTCTGACGCGGTGCCCGCCGCGAACGCCGTGACCGCGTCGGCGTACGCCGAGAAGGAACAGGCCAGGCCGAGGCGAGCCAGAGAGCCGGAGTAGTCGCCGAGCCGGAGGCCGGTGATCCCCGCGACGCCCAGCCCGACCGCGACGACGCGGGAGACGTCGTGCCCGGCGAGCGCGGCCCCGACCGCCTGCTCGAACGCGACCGGGGCACAAGGATGCCGCAGCGGGTTGCCGGGACCGGCCTGGCCCCGGCCCAGGACGACACCATCCACTGTGGCCACCACGGCGCGGGTGCCGGTGCCACCAGCGTCGACTCCCACCATCAGCGCGTTCACGCAGGTCATCGAAGCACGCGAAAACAACTATTGACAAGACCTAGCCGCGATCGTAATTTTCATCGCACCGACAGGAACATGAAAAAGGTGAAGACGATGACGGTGGTGAGCGGCGGCCTGATGGAGCGCCTGAAGACGGAGGGGCCCGGCCTGCCCGACGCGCTGGCCCGCATCGCCGAGCAGATCCTCGCCGATCCGCAGGCGGCGGCACATGCGTCCATCGTGGACCTGGCCGAGCGGGCCGGCACCTCGACGGCCACCGTCACCCGGTTCAGCCGCATGTTCGGCTTCCGGGGCTACGCCAACCTCCGGGTCGCCGTCGCGACCGAGACGGGCCGGGCCGAGCAGGCCCGCTGGGAGACCGACATCAGCGGCGACATCACGCCGGGCGATTCGCTCGACCGGGCGCTGAACGTCATCGCCACCGCCGACACGCGGGCGATCCAGTCGACCGCGGCCGGTCTGGACCTCGCGGCGGTGGACGAGGTGGCGACCGCGATCGCGGCGGCCTCCCGCGTCGAGATCTTCGGCCTGGGCAGCAGCGGCACGGCCGGTCAGGAGATGGCGTTCCGGCTGGAGCGCATCCGCATTCCGGTCTGGTACCGGCCGGACACCCACCGCGCGCTCACCAACGCCGCCCTGCTCGGCCCCGGGGACGTCGCCGTCGGGTTGTCCCACTCCGGGCGTACGCGGGAGGTCATCGAGGCGCTCGCCGAAGCCGGGGACCATGGTGCGACCACGGTCGCCATCACCTCGTTCGGCCGGTCGCCGCTGGCCGAGGTCGCCGACGTCGTCCTGACCACCTCGGTCCACGAGACGACCTTCCGGCTGGCCGCTCTGTCGGCACTGCATTCCCAGCTCGTCGTGCTGGATCTCATCTACGTCGCGGTCGCGCAGAAGACGTTCGACCGCACGGCCGAAGCGCTGGAGGTCACCGTCCGCGCCGTCGACGCCCATCGGCTGCCCGAAACCCCGAAGCGGACGAAGAAAGGCCCTACCACGTGAGTATCAGCAGCGCTGACTATCTCAGCGTCATCCGGGAGGCGATCGATCGAGTCGGCACCGGCCAGCCGACTCGGCTGGCGGCGGCGGCCGGGTTGCTGGCCGACTGCGTCCGCAAGGGCGGGGTGATCCAGGCCTTCGGCTGCGGGCACTCCGAGGCGCTGGCGATGGAGATCGCCGGCCGAGCTGGGGGACTGGTCCCCACGAATCGGATCGCCCTGCGCGACCTCGTCCACTACGGCGGCGAACCGGCCACGATCCTGGCCGATCCGGGGCTCGAACGCGATCACACGATCGCCCAGCGACTCTACGATTTGGCCCCGGTCGGGCCGGACGACGCGTTCGTCATCGCCAGCAACTCCGGGGTCAACGGCTCGGTGGTCGAACTGGCCCGGGTCGTCAAGGCGGCCGGGCATCCGCTGATCGCCATCACC
>JABFYB010000566.1 GCA_013361475.1 Hamadaea sp. | reverse complement strand
CGCGATCGACGCCGTCGCCCACGACCAGCGCATCGAGCTGGTGATCGCCGACAACGACCTGATGGAGCTGATCCCCGGCGTACCGGCGCTGAACGAGGTCGGCGTGGAGAAGCTCATCGCCGACGCGCCACCGGGCAAGCTGACGCCGCCCTCGCGAGCCGGTCGCCTGATCGTGCTGACCTCGGGCACCACCGCGGCCCCGAAGGGCGCCCGGCGCAAGACCCCAGGCGGGCTCGGACCCCTGGCCAGCGTGCTGGACCGCATTCCGCTCAAGGTCGGCGACCGGATCTTCGTCGCCGCGCCGCTCTTCCACACCTGGGGTCTGGCCGCCCTGCAGATCGCCCTCGGCCTGCGCGCGACCCTCGTCCTCCAACGCCGGTTCCAGCCGCTGAGCACGATCGCCGCCCTCCGCGACCTCGACTGCCAAGGCCTGATCGCGGTGCCGGTGATGCTGCAACGGCTCCTGGAGGCGACCCCCACCCCCGGCGTGACCCCGCGCGTCGTCGCCGTCAGCGGTTCCGCCCTCCCCGGTGGGCTCGCGACGAGGTTCATGGACGCGTACGGAGACTGCCTCTACAACCTCTACGGCAGCACGGAGGCGTCCTGGGTGTCCATCGCGACCCCGGAAGACATGCGCCGGGACCCGCGAACCTCCGGCCGGCCGCCGCTGGGCACGACGGTCGAGATCCGCTCCCGGGCGGGACAGCCCCTGCCCCCGGGGCAGATCGGCGAAATCCACGTCCGCAACGACATGCTCTTCGAGGGGTACACCTCCCATCGCGAAGCCACCCCGAGCGGCCTGCTCGGCACCGGCGACCTGGGCCACTTCGACGAGCAGGGACTGCTCTACGTGGACGGCCGAGCCGACGACATGATCATCTCGGGCGGGGAGAACGTCTTCCCCCGGCCGGTCGAAGAACTGATCGGCCAACTCCCGCAAGTACGCGAAGTCGCCGTCGTCGGCGTACCCGACGCCGAATTCGGCCAACGACTCGCGGCCTACGTCGTGCTGCACCCCGGCGAACAGCTCGACCCCGACTCCGTACGCGAATACGTGCGGCACTACCTCGCGCGTTTCTGCGTACCGCGGGATGTCGTGTTCCTGCGGGAGCTGCCCCGGACCGCCACCGGCAAGGTCATCCCCCGCCTCCTGCGGTAGGGGTCAGAGGCCGGCGGCTACGGCGGCGGCGACTTTCAGCCAGGCGTCGGCGGTGGACGCCGACAGCCGGGTGTACGCGATCGGCTCGCCGGTGTCGATGATCCGCTCGTACGGCACGCGCAGCACGGCTCGCGTACGCGACGCGAAATGCCGTTCGATACTGGGCACGTCGAGTTCTCGCTGGCTCTGCGGCATCGAGATGACGGTGACGGCGTTACGCACTGTGCGTACGCGGCCGGTCTGCTCCAAGTGGTCCAGCATGCGCGCCGCCGTCTCGGCGGAGTCGTTGCGGGCCGACATGGTCACCACGAGCTGATCGGTCGCGTCGACGGCGGCCTGCCAGTTCGGGGCGCGGACGTTGTTGCCGGTGTCCACCACGATGATCTTGTAGAACCGGCTGACGACGTCACGGATGTCGCCGAAGGCGACCTCGGTCAGCATCTCGCCGGCGGTCGCCGACTCGTCCGAGGCGAGCACCTCGAACATGCCTTCGCCCTGGCCGCGTACGTAGTGGGACAGGTCGCCGACGCGTCCCTGCGAACCTTGGAACAGGTGCAGGTCGCGGAGCAGGTCCCGGACCGTACGCGAGTGGAAGTCCTGCTGTGCCCGCATCCCCAGGGTGCCCTGGGTCTCGTTGTTGTCCCAGGCCAGCACGTAGCCGCCGCGACGCTGACCGAACGTCATCGCCAGCATCAGGACGGCCACCGTCTTGCCCGCGCCGCCCTTCGGGTTGACCACCGTGATCTGGCGTAGCCCGCCGAAGTTGCGCCGGACGAGGTCGACGTCGGCCAGGTACTCCTGCTCCCGGCGGCCCGGCGGCAGGGTGATCAGGCCGAACGTCGATTTGCGCAGCCCGCCGCGGAAACCTCGTTCGGCCTGCGGCTCCGGCCGTCGCTCGGTACGCCGCCGCGCGAACTCCTCGGCGGTGATCGGGCGTACGGCGGGTCCGGGTTGCTGGTGCGGGCCGAGTCGGTAGGGCTCCTGAGGCGGATGGTCGGGCGTCCACCCGCTCTCGACGTCGGGTGGTCCGGCCGGCGAGAACTCCGGGGCGGGCGAGTACCCGGTCGGCGAGATCTCCGGGGGCGGCGAGAAGTCGGGAGCAGGCAGGTACTCCGACGAAGGCGAGTACGCCGGGGAAGGCGGCATCTCTGGTGACGCAGTCGGCTCGAGGTCCGCCTCGTAGTGGTAGACGGGTTCCTCGGCCGGCGGCTGCGGCCAGTACGCGGGCGGCTCAGCGAAGCCCGGCCCGTCAGCCGGAAAACCCGAAGACGCCGAAGCCGCCCCAAAAGCCGGAGAAGACGGAGAAGCCGCAGAAGACGGCGGAGACGGAGCTGCCGGAGAAACCGGGCGCGGCATCGGCGCCGGCGGAACCTGATGCGGCACCCCGTGGAGCGGCTGGATCTGTGGCCGGGGCAGGGCCTCAACGTCGGCTGCTTCGCCTCGGCCGACCATCGGATACTGCGACGAGGGCGGCTGGGCCCAAGCGGACTCCGGCGCCTGTGGCAGGTCCTGCGGCATGGGGGGCACGTACTGGGTGGGGAGATTCGGCTTCACGCGCTGCGGCAGGGCGACCGGCACTCCGGCCCGCGCGGTAGCGGCGTCCGCTGCCGGTGGGGCGTAGATCGCCGGCTCGTCCAACGCCGGTTCCGGGTCGGACGATGTCGGCTGAGTGGGCGCCGCAGCGGAAGGCGGGGCGGTGGGCGGCGGGGCAGGGAGCGCCGGCTGGGCCGGTCGAGCGGGTTGCGCGTTCAGGGCCGCTGCCATCGGTCCGCTGCCCGCCTCGGCCGCCTGTTCCGGACCTGGCCAGGCCCCATCCGGCCGGGGAGTCCGGGACGCTGCTCTCGGCGTACCCCTTGGTTGTGCGGACGAGACGGACCCGACGCCGGGGCGCGGCGCCGGAGCCCCGTCTTCCTCGTCCTCGGGCCAGAATTCTTCATCCACGCAGGCAAGGGTAGCGATCCTGGGCGCGCGCGCCACCCCTCGTGATCATTTCGCGACTAGCTGTACACGGCCCAGGCCTGGCGCTCCACCCACCACGACCGCTTGCGAGTCAGCTCGCCGGTCACGCCGTCCTCCACGAAGGGCAGCGTCTCCTCGGCGGCGAGCCGCGGTGTGATCGAGACCGCGCGCCCACGCGCCCGGCGAACCTCGATCCGGTGGGCGTCGCGGCCGAACCGTCGCTTGACCAGGGCCGGAACCGCGATGCCCACCTCGACCACGCCGTCGGCCGGATCCGGCGCGACGACCAGGTCGACGCCGTCGAGCCGCGCGTAGCCGTCCGCGACGGTCACCGCGCAGGCCAGCACATCCTCCGCGCCGTCGGTCAGCACCAGGTCGTCGACCTCCACCCGGCCGCGGAACGGCACCGACCGGCCGTGCTGATCGGCCGCGCCGAGCAGCACGCCGTCGATCACCACCGAGCCGCCGTCCTGGCGCAGGAGGTCCAGCCGCCGCGCCCGGTCCGCGAGCACTGCTCGCGCGACGTCCGCGGGCTGTCGCGGCAGGCCGAGGCGCGCGGCCAGGTCACCATCGGCATTCGCATCAAGCGGGAGTACGCCCAGCGCCGGCAGATCGGGGAGCGTCCGGTCAGCGGGCAGGTCCGCCGGTCGCTTCGACGGCGGCGGGGCGTACCGGCGAACCAGTCGCCGGACCACGTGCCGGAGCTGGGAATCGGCCGCCACCGCCACGATCAGGCGGACCTTGGTGTCGGGATCAGGCCGGCGCAGCCCGTCGGGCTCCTCGGGCGCGTCGAAGCGCGCCAGCACCTCGTCGATCGCCTCGTCGTGGTACGCCGTCACGGTCTCCACCCGAGCGCCCGCCTGCTTGAGGGCGTCGGCGCAGTGCAGGACAGGCGTCCGGACCGCGGTCTTGGGGGCGTCGTGGCCGCAGGCGCCACAGTCGCCGCCGCAGCCCGATGGGGGCTCCTCCAGCGTGAGGATGACCACGTCATACACGACGGCGCTCTCCTTCGTGGGCGATGACGCACCTTCGCGCGCCGATCCTGATCGACTTGTTAGCCTGACACCCCGGGTAGACGTGATCGCGTCTCACCTGGGTACCGGCCGCACTCCGGCGGCGTCGCCGCCGCACGGGGACGACCATATCGCCGAGGAGGCGACAGCGATGCCAGCGATAGTGCTGATCGGCGCGCAATGGGGCGACGAGGGCAAAGGCAAGGTTACCGACCTGCTCGGCGACCGTGTTCAGTACGTCGTCCGGTACTCCGGCGGCAACAACGCCGGACACACCATCGTCACACCGGACGGCCAGAAGTACGCCCTGCACCTCATGCCTTCCGGCGTACTCTCGCCGACGGCCCAGATCGTCATCGGCAACGGCGTCGTGATCGACCCGAAGGTGCTGCTCGCCGAAGTCGACGGGCTCACCGAACGGGGCATCGACTGCGAGCGCCTGCTGATCTCGGCGGACGCGCACCTGATCATGCCCCACCACCGGGCCCTCGACCGGGTCGTCGAGCGCTACCTCGGCTCCGGCCGCATCGGCACCACCGGACGCGGCATCGGCCCGGCGTACGGCGACAAGGTGTCGCGGATGGGCATCCGTGCCCAAGACCTCCTCGACCCCGGCATCCTCCGGAAGAAGCTGGACCTCGTCCTGCGCGAGAAGAACCAGGTCCTGGTCAAGGTCTACAACCGCAAGGCCATCGACGTCGAAGCCGTCTACCAGGAATACCTGGGGTACGCCGAGCGCATGGGCCCGTGGATCACCGACACCCGTTCGGTCCTCTGGGAGGCGCTCGACCGGGGCGACACGGTCTTCATGGAAGGCGCCCAAGCCACCATGCTCGACCTCGACCACGGCACGTATCCCTTCGTGACCTCGTCGAACCCGATCGCGGCCGGCGCCTGCGTCGGCACCGGCATCCCACCGACCCGGCTCAACCGGGTCATCGCGGTCGCCAAGGCGTACCTGACCCGGGTGGGCTCCGGCCCGTTCCCCACCGAACTGCACGACGAAGTGGGCGAACGCATCCGCAAACTGGGCCAGGAATACGGCACCACCACCGGCCGCCCCCGGCGCACCGGCTGGTTCGATGCCGTCCTCGCCCGGTACGCCGTGCGCCTCAACGGCGTCACCGACCTGGTCGTCACCAAACTCGACATCCTCAGCGGCCTCGACCAGGTGCCCGTCTGCGTGGGCTACGAGATCGACGGCAAGCGCGTCGAAGACATCCCGATGACGCAAACCGACTTCCACCACGCCACCCCGGTCTACGAAAACCTCCCGGGATGGTGGGAAGACATCTCCGAGGTGCGTGAGTTCTCCGACCTTCCCGCGAACGCCCAGTCCTACATCCACCGGCTGGAAGAACTGTGCGGCACGCGTATCTCGATGATCGGAGTCGGACCAGGCCGCGACGCGAACATCATCCGCCACGACCTCCTGTCCTAACCCCGTCCCCCGCGGCCCCCGGGTCTTTCCGCGCGATCATGAACTAACGGTCGTGATCGACCGGTGTGTCGTGTCCGGGGGACCCTGATCGACTCCATAACCAGGTGATCAACAAGCCACCCGAAGCGCCGTTGTCCACAGGCAGGCTGACC
>JABFYB010000603.1 GCA_013361475.1 Hamadaea sp. | reverse complement strand
GCGTGCTAGTCCGCTTTGTGGATGACGGCGACCGGCCCGTGCGCGTGATGCACCAGCGCCCGGCTGACCGAGCCGAGCAGCAGCCCGGTGAATCCGCCGCCGCCGCGGCTGCCGACGACGGTCAGCCCGGCTCCGAGGGTCTGGTCGATCATCGCCTTCTCGACGTGCTGCGCGGCCACGGTACGCGTCTCGATGTCGACGCCCGGCTGGTGCCGCCACGGGCTGACCGCGTCGAACAGGATTTCCTCGGCGACGGCCTCGTCCTGCCGAACCTCGAAGTAGGGCTCGTCGCGGCCGACCGGGAAGGCGTACACGGCGATGATCGAGGTGTCGCGCCGGCGGGCCTCCTCGACCGCCCACTTCAACGCGATCTGCGCACCCGGCGAACTGTCCACGCCGACGACGATCGGCCCGTCCGGCGGCAGCGCAAGCGGCGGCTGCTCCGGACCGCGCGCGACGTTGACAGCCGGTGGGCGCACCACGACGACCGGACCGTGCGCATGCGTGGCGACCTGCGCGGACACCGAGCCGACCAAGAGTTCGGCGAAGCCGCCGAGTCCTCGGCAGCCGACCACGGTCACCTGAGCGTGGCGGGACTCCTCCAGCAGGACGCCGGCCGCGCCGCCGGTGACCACACGGGCACTGATGTCGGCCAGTCCCGGGTGATCCTCCTTCAGCTGCTTGACGGCCGAGGCCAGCATCGTCTCGGCGTCGGCTCGCATGGCCTGATCGTCCACCGTGTACCGGTCGGCCACGGCGACCGGGAGGTAGCCGTAGATCGGGATCTCGTAGCCGTAGACGAGCGACAGCGGTGCGTCACGCAGTTCGGCCAGGTGGGCGGCGTACCGGGCGGCGGAGAGACTGGACGAGGAGCCGTCGACACCGACGACGACCGGCGCGACCGGGGTGCTGCTGGACATGAGAGCCTCCTTCAGCTCGACAGGTTGACGACCTCGCCGAGCCGGCGGCGTGGGCTGGCCGGTGGCGTGCCGTCCGGGGGATAGCCGATGCGTACGGCCAGTTGTGGTGCGCCGATTCCGGCCAGCACGTGCCGCAGCCGTTCGCGGGTCAGGGTGTGCTCGGTGACATCGCTGATGGGTGATCCGGCCAGGCCTGCCGCGGTCGCGGCGAGCAGCAGCGCCGACAGCGCCTGCCCGGCCCGCAGCCAGGCCGACGGCGTGTCCTCGTCGGTGAACAGCACCGCGTACAGGGTTCCGCCGTCGTTCTCGCTACCGGGGTCCAGCGCCGAGCCACCGGGCGGAGCGAACTCGCGGATGGGGACGCGCCGGGCCGACGGCGACACCGCGGTCTCGGCCGGCACCCCCGAGCCGTTGGCGGGTGACTGGGGAGCTGTCAGCGTCCAAGCCGCCAGCTCGTGCCGGTACGCCGGGTCGGCGAACTGCAGCTCGGCCGCCCGAGCGGCGAGGATGGCCAGGTCGTCGATCTCGCCGCCCCGGAGCACCGCCAGATGGGCGCCTTCGCGCTCGGTCAAGGCGATCAGCCGCTGAATGACGGCGACCGGCACCGGCTGTCCGGTGAAGGCCCGCCGGTCGGTGCGTCGTTGCGAGATGGCCGCGTACGCCGCCCAGTCCTCGGTGCCGGGATCGGCGTCCGTGCCGAGGCTGACCTCGGCGAGCAGATCGGGTTCAGCCGGGTCGGGCAGCGGGCGGACCTGGGCGTGGTGGCCGGCGACGGCCAACGCAACCCGCGCGTGGTGCAGCGCGGCCCCGCAACTGACCGTCAGGAGGCGGCCGTCGGGGTCGGCGACCAGCAGCTGCCGTGAACGGTCCGCCCACAGCTGCATCGCGTGGTCCTCGACGACCCACCGCCACGGCTGGGTGTTGAAGATCGATGGGGCGTTGAGCGCGACCTGGGCCGCCACCCGGAGGGTACGGCCGGTCGCCGGTCCGATGGTCGTCATGGTTCTCACAATCCACTGTCGCCGAGCGCGGGGTCAGGGTCGCCGGGCGTGATCCGGCAGGACCGATGGCCCGTGGCGGCGCGGGACTAAAGTCCCTGTGCGCCGCGTCGGCAACCCTGGCAGACTGATCGCATGATCCGCGTGTTCCTGCTCGACGACCACGAAGTCGTCCGGCGCGGCCTGCGTGAGCTGCTCGAGGCGCAGGGCGACATCGAGGTGATCGGTGAGGCCGGTCTGGCGACCGAGGCCGCGCACCGTGCCCCCGCGCTGCGGCCCGACGTGGCGATCCTGGACGCGCGGCTGCCCGACGGCAGCGGCATCGACGCCGCCCGGGAGATCCGCTCGGTCGACCCGAGCATCCAGGTGCTCATCCTGACCTCCTACGAGGACGACGAGGCGCTGTTCGCGGCCATCATGGCCGGAGCGGCCGGTTACGTGCTCAAGCAGATCAAGGGGACCGACCTCGTCGACGCCGTGCGGCGGGTCGCGGACGGGCAGTCCCTGCTGGACCCGGCGGTCACCGCGCGGGTCCTGGAGCGCATCCGCAACCCGCAACGGGAGCCCGCTCAGCTGCGCGGGTTGACCGAGCAGGAACGCAAGATCCTCGACTACATCGCCGACGGGCTGACCAACCGGCAGATCGCGGCGCAGATGTTCCTGGCCGAGAAGACCGTCAAGAACTACGTGTCCAGCCTGCTCGCCAAGCTCGGACTGGAGCGGCGCACGCAGGCGGCGGTGCTGGCCACGAAGCTGC
This sequence comes from Hamadaea sp., assembly GCA_013361475.1. Classification (GTDB taxonomy): domain Bacteria; phylum Actinomycetota; class Actinomycetes; order Mycobacteriales; family Micromonosporaceae; genus Hamadaea. The sequence continues at coordinate 3,061 of JABFYB010000603.1, read as the reverse complement.
GCGAGGGCGGCCACTGACCGTCCCGCCGGCTCACCGCAGGCGGAACAGGTAGGGATCCGGCTCCTCGCCCACCGCGGCCAGGCGAAGCTTCGCGTCCACCACGACCAGCCCGTCCGGTCCGGCGATGACCGGGTTCAGGTCCAGCTCCGCGACCTGCGGCACGTCCTGCGCGAGCCGGCCCAGCCGGTGTGCCAGCTGCTCGACCGCCGTAGTGTCCACCGCCGGCGCGCCGCGGAATCCCGTCAGCAGCCGTGCGCCGCGCAACGATCGCCACATCCGCTCACCGTCGCGATCGGACATCGGCGTCAGCCGGTACACCCGGTCGCCCAGCAGGTCCGTGAGCACACCGCCCAGGCCGAGCATCACCAGCGAGCCGAACAGCGGGTCGTGCACGACGCCGGCCGCCAGCTCCACATGCCCACCTGCCATCGGCTGCACGAGCACGTGCGGGTGCGTCGTGTCCAAGGCCGTGCCGATCAGCTGGTACGCCTGACGCACTGCCCCGGCGTCGGGCAAGTCGATGCGTACCGCGCCGACTTCGGTCTTGTGCACGAGGTCGGGGACGGCCGACTTCACGACGACGGGGTAGCCGAGCCGGTCCGCCGCGGCGACGGCTTCGTCCGCCGTGGCGGCGGTCGCCTGCGGGATCTGCGGAATGCCGTAGCAGCGCAGCAGTTCGGCGGTGACGTCGGCCGGCTGCCAGCCATCGTTCGCGGCGGCGATCACGGCCTGGGCGCGTACGGGGTCGATGCCGTCGAGCACCGGCGGCCCGCCGAGTGGTTCCCGGCGCCAGGCGGCGTACCGGGCGGCGTGGCCGAGTGCGCGGATGGCTCGCTCCGGCAGGTCGTACGCCGGTCGTTCGGGGCAGGCGCCGACGTGGGAGACGTCCCAGCGGCCGACCACCACTCCGGCGGCGGGCAGATCCGGATGCGCGTCGAACACCTCACCGGCTGCGGCCAGCATGCCGGGCACGTCGTTGGCCCGGGTCGCGGCGACCACGACGACGATCGCGTCGACCTCGCCGGACTCGGCGAACGCGGTCAACGCCGCCCGCAACGCCTGCGGGTTCGCCTCCGCGCCGAGGTCGAGCGGATTCTGCGCTGAACCGCCCAGCCGGGCCGCCAACTGGGGGCTCGCCGCGGGGACTTCCAGCCCGGCGGCCTCGGCCGAGTCCACGGCCAGCACGTTGACCCCACCGGCGTTGCCGATCACGGCGATCCGATTGCCCGCCGGAAGCGGCTGATCCACCAGCATCCGCGCGGCGTCGATCAGTTCACCGAGATCGTCGCACCGGACCACGCCGGCCTGCGCGAAGAGACTGTCCACCGCCACATCCGGGGCGGCCGCCGCCGCGGTGTGCGACGCACCCGCGCGCTGCCCGGCGACGGTCCGACCACTCTTGACCGCCAGCACCGGCTTGCGCCGCCCCAGTTCCCGGACGAGCCGGGCGAACCGGCGCGGATTGCCGAACGACTCCAGATACAGGGCGACCGCCTTGGTCGCCGGGTCGTCATACCAGTACGCCAGCAGGTCGTTTCCGCTGATGTCGGCCTTGTTGCCGAGGGACACGAACGACGACACCCCGCAGCCGCAGCGCGCCAGATGGTCGAGCAGGCTGATCCCGACCGCCCCGGACTGCGACGCGACACCGAGCGCGCCCGGTAGCGGCGGGGCACCGGCGAACGTCGCGTTGAGGCGTACGGACCGATCGGTGTTGAGCAGGCCGACGCAGTTGGGGCCGAGCAGCCGCATGCTGTGTTTGCGCGCGATGCGTACCGCCTCGTCCTGCAACGCCTGGCCGGCCGGTCCGGTCTCGCCGAATCCGGCGCTGAGCACGATCGCGGCGCGTACGCCCGACTCGCCGGCCTCCCGCAGCGCCTCCGGCACCGCCGCGGCCGGCACCGCGATGATCGCCAGGTCGACCAGGTCGGGCAGTTTCCGCAGCGATGTGACGCAGGGGAGCCCGGCGACGTTGTCGGTGTGCGGGTTGACTGCGAACAGCGTGCCGTTGAACCCGTATTCGGCCAGGGCTCGCAGCGTCTCATGGCCGACCCCGCCCGGCGTACGGCTCGCGCCGACCACGGCGACCGATCGCGGTGCGAGCAGTGGCCGCAACGACAGCCGTTCCGCCGTCCGGTTACGCACGTCGGCGGCGCTGACGGCCGCATCCTGGGCGACCATCGGCAGGCCGACGTCCACGACCTCGGCCAGTTCGTCGGACCGTGCGTGGGCGGCCAGGTCCCGGGCGACCCGCAGCATCGAATAGTTCGCGGGCAGCACTTCGCCCGACAATTCGCGTACGCCGTTCGCCTTGGCCATCGCCGCGAGATGCTCCAGCAGCACCGTGCCGATGCCCCGGCCCCGTTCGTCCTCCGCGACGAAGACCGCGAACTCGGCCGCCGACGAGGCCGGGCCGCATTCGTAGGATGCGACGCCCACGATCCGCCCGGCCTGCGTCGACACGAGTACGCCGTGCTCCGCCGACGCTGGGCGGGTCAGCCGGGCCACCTCGGCCGCGACGACCGCCGGACCGGGCACGGCGAAGAACCGCAGCCGCAGCGCGTCGACGGAGCTGGCCTGGAACATGGCGGCCAAGCCGTCGCGATCACCCGCGTACGCCGGCCGGATCCGCACGATGCGTCCGTCGGCCAGCAGTGCGTCCGCCCCAGCCGTGCCGAGAGCGTCGGCGTAAGTCGTCATGACCCCCAGCTTCGGGATCACCCCGCACCGGCGGAAGTGCCGCCCAGCACTCCGGACCGGGACTTTCGTCCCACCCGGCGGGTGGCGACGCGCAAAGATCCCGGCACCGATTTTCGCGGATTCGTTGGGTTCAGCCCGCCCCGTGCGAAGCCTACAGTCGCACTCAGATCGATCTAGGTAAGTATCGCTTTTCTTGATCGCGTGGATGTCCCCTGGAGAGGATCATCATGAACTGGAAGCGCACTTCCGCAGTAGCGGTCGCGGTGAGCGTGGCGCTCGCCGGCCTCACTGTCGCCACGCCGGCCCAGGCGGGCAACTCCTACACCACACAGTTCTGCAAGGACAACATGTACCGCCTGAC
>JABFYB010000166.1 GCA_013361475.1 Hamadaea sp. | reverse complement strand
GGGTCAGAAGGTGGTGAGGTCGAGGACGAGCTGCGGTACGAAGCCGGCCGCGACAGCGGCCAGCGTCACGACGCCGAGCACGATCGCGACAGCGATCGAGGCGCGCGGCGCGGGCGTACCCTCCCCGTCGCGGTAAAGCGGCAGAACCGCGCGGAGGTAGACGGCCAGGCCGACGACGGCCGCGATCGCAGCGGCGGCGACCACGAACCAGGCCTTGGCGTCGACCAGCGCCCGGATCACGAAGACCTTGGCGAACAGGCCGGCGAGGGCGGGCGGCAGCCCGGCGAGCCCCACCACCGCGAAGGCGTACGCCGCCGACCGCACGGGCGCGGTCCGGCCCAGTCCGGCGTACTCGTCGAGGGTGCCGCCGTCGGCTCCGGCCGGGCGCAACGAGATCACGCCCGCGAAGGCGCCCAGTTCGACGGTCACATAGATCAGGGCGTACGCCAGAGTCGCCGTCACCAGTGGACCGGCGTCGACGACGTGCACAGCGGCCAACGGGGCGAGCATGAAACCGGCCTGCGCGACCGACGACCACGCGAGCAGGCGCACCATCCGCTGCTGGCGGAGGGCGACGAGCGTACCGACGAGCAGCGTCGCGGCGGCGACGACGCCCAGCACCGGACCGGTGACCCGGGTCCAGGCGGGTCCGATGAGGACGACGGCGTAGACGATGGCGACGAGACCACCCAGCTTCGAGGCGGTCGACAGGTACGCCGCGATCGGCACCGGCCCACCGTCGTATGTGGTCGGCGCCCAGGCGTGGGCGGGGACGGCGGCGACCTTGAAGGCCACGCCGACGAGCAGCAGGATCAGGCCGGCCCCGGCCAGCGGCCGACCCGGTCCGTCGACGTCGAGCGCGGTCGACAGCGCCCGGAAGTGCACCTGGCCGGTGGCGGCGTACATGAGGGCCGCGCCGAGCAGGGTCACCGCGGTCGCCGCCACGCTGGTCAGCAGGAACGTCACCGCCGCCTGAGCGGATTCGGGGGACTTGCGGCGCATCCCGACCAGCACGTAGAGCGGCAGCGTCAGCGTTTCGAGGGCCACGATGAGCGTGATCAGATCCCGGGCCCCGCCCAGCGCCACGCCCCCTGTCATGGAGGCGGCCAGGAGGAAGGCGTACTCGCCGGTGGGCAGGTCACCGCGCGTGAGCGTGGGCGCGGAGAGCAGCAGGACCAGCGCGGCGATCGTCGCCACCGCGACGGCGAGCAGGGTGGCCGGCCCGTCGAAGGTCCACGAGCAGCCGGTCTCCACGCAGAACGAGCGGCGTGCACCGCCCGCGCCGACGATCGCCGAGCCGGCCGCGGTGGCGAGCGCGCCGAGCACACCCGCGCCGAGGGTGACCACGACCCGGCCGAGCAGCAGGTCCGCGACGAGCACGAGGACCGCGGTCCCGGCCGCGAGGTAGAGCGGCAACAGTCCGATGTGGTCGATCATCGCGCCACCAACTCCACGAGGACCGGTGCCTCCACATATCCGACGACCAGCGCCGGCACCAGGCCGATGGCCAGCGCGAGCACCACGAGCGGCGCCCAGGCCAGACCCTCCACCATGGTGACCGCGGGAATCCCGGTCACCGCACGTGCCGCCGGGCCGTGGGTCACCCGCCGCAACAATCTCAAGAGGTACGCCGCGGTCAGCGCACCGCCGACGGCGGCGATCGCGGCCAGCCAGCGCCAGCCGCCGCCCTGGTCGACGGCGGCGACGACGGCGAACGCCTCGCCCCAGAAGCCGGCCAGGCCGGGCAGTCCGAGGCTGGCGAGGGCGGCGAAGCCGAGGATCCCGGCGAGAGCGGGCGAGGTTTCGCGCAATCCGCCGAGGTCGTGCAGGTCACCGGTGTGGGTGCGGTCCTTGATCGCGCCGGCGAGGAAGAACAGCAGGCCGGTGATCACGCCGTGGGCGATGTTGCCGAGCAACGCCGCCTGGACGCCAGTGGAGTGGGTCAGCCCGCCGCTCGCCGCTCCGGCCGCGATGCCGAGCAGCACGAAGCCCATGTGCCCGACGCTCGAGTACGCGATGAGCCGCTTGAGTTCCCGCTGGGCGAGACACACCAGCGATCCGATGATGATGGCGGCGACGGCGAGGACGCCGAGCACCCCGGCCACCGCCTTCGCACCCTCCGGCAGGACGCCCAGCCCGACCCGGATCATCCCGTAGGTGCCCATCTTCAGCAGCACACCGGCGAGGATGACGCTGCCGACCGTCGGCGCCTCGGTATGCGCGTCGGGCAGCCAGGTGTGCAGCGGCCACAACGGCGCTTTGACCGCGAACGCGACGGCGAGCACGACGAACAGGCCGATCTGCGTACCCCGGGAGAGGGTGGGGCCGGCGGTCAGGGCGGCGATGTCGAAGCTGCCCGCCGAGGTTCCGATGCCCAGTACGCCCACCAGCAACAGCACCGAGCCGAACAGCGTGTACAGCGCGAACTTCCGGGCGGCGCGGCGGCGGTCCGGCCCGCCCCAGCCCGCGATCACGGCGTACATGGGCAGGAGGACGACCTCGAACGAGATGAAGAACAGCACCAGGTCGAGCGAGGTGAACACGCCGATCAGCCCGACCTCGATGGCGAGCAGCAACGCCGCCAGCTTCCCGCCGGACGGCCGGTCCTCGGGCGCCCGCCACACCGTGTACGCGCAGCAGAGCAGCGTCAACAGCGTCGTGAGCACGATCAGCGGGTAGGAGATCCCGTCGACGCCGAGCGCGAACCGCAGCCCGAGCGACGGCACCCAGTCGTAGCCGACCTGGTGCCAGAGACCCTCGTGCCGATAGGCGGCCAACGCCAGCGAGGCGAGGAACGTGAGCGCTGCGGCGATGGTCGCCACGATCCGGCCGATCCGGTCCGGCAGCAGTCCGGCGGCGATCGCACCGGCCAGCGGCACGGCGAGCAGCAGAATCAGCAGCGCGCTCATCTCAGCAGTCCATTCAGGGCGAAGACCACGACGGAGGCGGCGGCGATCATCAGCACACCGGCCAGCGCCCGGGGGATGCCGGACCGGTGCCAGCGGCTGAGCGAGCCGCCGAGGGCGAGCGTTCCCGCCCCCACCCCGGTCACCACGCCGTCCACTCCGGACTCGTCGGCCGATCGGGTGACCCGGGCCAGTCCGCGTACCGGGGCGACGACGAGGGCGTTCTGCACCGCGTCGAGCCCGAAGGCCGAGGCCACGAAGCCGCGCGTCCGGCCGAGCACGGTCACCGGATCCCCGGTACGCCGCCAGCCCCACCAGGCCGCGGCGATCCCAGCCACGACCAGCACGATCGGCAGCAGCGCCAGCGCGTCCAGCTCGGTCAGCTCCCGGTCGGTCAGGTACGCCCCCAGCCCGAGCCCGGCCGCCGGGACCGCCAGCACCGCGACCGGCGCCTGCATGACCCAGCTCGGGACGTGCACGTGATCGTTGTAGCCCGGTCCGAAGAACACGCGCAGCCACAGGCGCGTGGCGTACCAGGCGGTCACGAAGGTGCCGAGCAGACCGGCGAGGTAGACGGCCAGCGCCGTGCCGCCGGAGCCGTGTTCGGCGGCGGCGAGGATGGCCTCCTTGCTCCAGAACCCGGCCATCGGCGGGATCCCGGCGAGCGCGGCCAGCCCGATCGTCATCGACCAGAAGGTCACGGGCAGCGCCTTACGCAGCCCGCCCATCCGGGACATCAGGTTCGTGCCGACCGCGTGGATGACGCAGCCCGCGGCGAGGAACAACAGCGCCTTGAACGCGGCGTGGGTGAGCAGGTGGAAGATCGCCGCAGTCGGCGCTCCGACCGCGAGCGCACCCGTCATGTAACCGAGCTGGCTCACCGTCGACCAGGCCAGTACGCGTTTGATGTCGTCCTGCGCGGTCGCGGCGAAGGCGCCCAGCAACAGCGTGATCGCGGCCATCACCCCGAGGACCGTCAACGCGCCCGGCGCCTGCTCGAAGACCGGGTAGAGCCGGGCGACGACGTAGACCCCGGCGGCGACCATCGTCGCGGCGTGGATCAACGCCGAGATCGGCGTCGGACCGGCCATCGCGTCGGGCAGCCAGGTGTGCAGCGGGAACTGCGCGCTCTTGCCCGCCACCCCGGCGAGCAACAGGATCGCGGCGGCGGTGAGCGTACCGGGGCTCATCTGGGGCAGCGACGGGATCACCTCGGCGATCCGGAAGCTGTGCGCGTTGACGCCCAGCAGGGCGATGCCGAGCAGGAAGCCGACGTCGCCGACGCGGGTCACGAGGAACGCCTTCACGGCGGCGGCGGGCGCCTCGGGGAGGCTCCGATCGTGCGCGATCAGCAGGTACGAACAGGCGCCCATGACCTCCCAGCCGACGAGCACCAGGATCAGGTCGCCGCCGACGACCACCGCCAGCATGGCCGCGGTGAAGATGCTGATCTGCGCGGCGTACGGGCCGTAGCGGTCGTCACCGGCCAGATAACCGATCGAGTAGATCTGCACCGCCAGAGCCACGATCGCCACGGCGAGCGCCACGAACAATGCTCGCTGGTCAATCGCCACCCCGAGGGTGACCCGGAAGCTTCCGATGGTCACCCAGTCCCGGGTCGTCTCGAACCCGGCCCGCGCGGTGTCGTTCGCCAGTAGGGCGATCACGATCAGCAGCGACACCGCCGCACCGGTCACACCCAGCGCCGCGCCGACCATCCGGTTGGCGCGGGGAGTCAGCAACCCGGCCAGGCCGAGCACGGCGGGAACGGCGGGCAGCAGCGGGCCGAGGGTGTCAGGCGACATCCGGCACCCCCGTCCGGTCAGCAGTCGCAGTGGTCTCGCCGGCGTCACCGGTGTCGTCGTCGGCCGGCTCGGCCAGCGGGACCTCGTCGACGTTGATCGCCGCCTTCAGCCGGAACAGCTGCAGCACGACGGCCAGGCCCACGCCGATCTCCGCGGCGGCGATGACAATCACGAACAAGGTGAAGATCTGGCCGGTCGGAGCGGCCTTCGGGAGGGTGGCGTCGGCGGTGACGAAGATCAGGTTCACCGCGTTCAACATCAGCTCGACCGACATCAGCAGCAGGATCGCGTTGCGTCGCCGCAGCACGCCGAGAACGCCGAGGCCGAACAGAGCGCTGGCGACGGCGTACGGGATGAAGGGGTGCATTACTTGGCCCCCCGGCTCACGACGACGGCCCCGATCAGGGCGCCCAGCAGCAGCACGGAGACCACCTCGAACGGCAGCGTCCACGTCGTGAAGATCGGCCCGCCGACCGTCTCGGCGTTGCCGTGCTGAGCGGGCAGGTCATACCGCGTCCACCCGTACGCCACGGCGAACAACGTGCCGAGGCTCAAGCCGACGCCGACCCCGACGACGCTCGCCGGACCGACCCGGCGGTCCAGGTCCTGACTCGGCCCGATCGGCGCCCGCGTCAGCATCACGGCGAACAGCAGCAGGACCACGACTGCGCCGAGGTAGATGAGCACCTGGGTCCAGGCCACCAACTCCGCCCCGAGCAGGAGGAACTCCACCGCCAGCGCGGCCAGGCAGACCACCAGCCAGAGCCCCGCGCGTACCACTTGGTTGGTGGCGACGACCGCCCAGCCGGCGCCGACCGCGAGCAGGCCGACCCCCGCGAGCAGCAGATCCAGCCCGGTCATGCGACCACCGTCCGAGAGCCGGTCATGACGCGGCCTGTTGCTTCTTCGCGGCGGCTTGCTCCTCCTTGGCCGGCTCCCCCATCGGGTCGTGGGCCGGCGGCGGCGGAACCGTGGGCATCCACGCGCCCAGGTGGTCTTTCTCGTGTAGCAGATCGCGGATGTCGTATTCGGCGTACTCGAACTCGGGCGTCCAGTAGAGCGCGTCGAACGGGCACGCCTCGATGCAGATGCCGCAGTACATGCAGAGGGAGAAGTCGATCGCGAACCGGTCCAGCATGTTGCGCTGGCGCGGCCGCGCCGCGCCCGGCACGAGGACTTCTTCCTTGTGCGAGTCGATGTAGATGCACCAGTCCGGGCACTCGCGGGAGCAGAGCATGCACACCGTGCAGTTCTCCTCCAGCAGCGCGATCACCCCCCGGGACCGCGGCGGCAGATCCGGCGCGACATCCGGATACTGCTGGGTGTGCGACCGGCGGGTCATCGTCTTGAGCGTGACCGCCAGCCCCTTCGCCAGGCCCGCTCCCGGGAATCCGCCCTCACTCATGCGCACATCATTCCCTGTGTGGCCGACGCGCGCGAGCACCGGGTCATGACCAGGCCCGGATCCGAGCCGATCCGCCGATTGATCATCCGATCGGACAGGCGGTAGCGTCCGAGAGCTTTTCAGCGATCGCGAAGCTCACGGGAGGAAACGGCCATGCGCCGTACGGCTGCGATAGCGACCTTGACCTTGGTCACCAGTCTGCTCGTCACACCGGCAGGGATCGCTCCGGCGTCCGCTGCCACGGCAGTGCCCGGCGTCCTCCAGGGCGCCATCACCGAGACGGAAACGGGGTCCCCGCTGCCGGGGGCATGCGCTCACGTCTACTCCGGAAGCTGGGAAGAGGTCGCGACGGCCTGCGCCGACGCGAGCGGGCACTATGCCACTCCCGTCCTGCCGAGCGCGACTTACCGCGTGAAGGTGACCGCGGCCGGCCACGCGGAGCGGTGGCTCCCCGGTTCGGAGACCGTCTTCGGGGCGGGCAGTTACACGGTCTCCGCGACCACCGGGCCGACGGTCGACGTCGCGCTGCCAGCCCACGCCGGAACGTTCCGAGGCCGGGTACTCACGCCGGAAGGCACCGGCCAGGCATGGATCAGCGTTGTGGTGACCCGCAACGGAGTCGCCCAGTCGACGACGCGCACCCGGGCCGACGGCACCTTCGAGGTCCCGGGTCTGGTCCCCGGCGACTACGGGTATTACCTGTCGGGCAGTTGCCTGCCCGCCATGAGCGACGCCGGCCCGTTCACCGTCACCGACGGCGGGACGGCGACGGCCGAGTACCAATACACGACTCGGACCTGCACCGGGGCACAGCGTACGTTCGCCGGCAAGGTGGTCGACGGGGTCACCGGCGCCGTCATCCCCGGCGCTGCCTACCGGCTCGTCTACCAGCAGTACAACTTCGAGTTCGCCGCCGGAGTGAGCGACTCGGCCGGGGCATACGAGGTGACCGGGATGGGTGGCCTGCTCTCCTTCCGGGTCCAGGCGTCCGCCGCCGGCTATCCCGAGCAATGGGCCAATGGCGGTTTCACGATGACCGCCGGTGGCCTCTTCGTGACGACGCAAACACAGATTCCCCTGACCAAGACTTTTGGCGAGCTGCACGGCAAGATCACCGGCCCGGACGGCCGGCCGGTCCAGGCGACCGTCACGGTCGCCGGCACCGGTCAAGCACGCGGAACGGTGAGCGTCGTCAGCGGCGCCGACGGCGCGTACGTGTTCCCCCAGCTGGCGCCGGGCGACTGGACCATGCGGATCACGCACCCGGCCTTCGGAACGCAGTGGTATCCGCAGGCGCCTTACGGAGGCGTCGTCGCACCGGCCGACGCCGGACACGTCACGGTGACTCCGAACGGTGTGACCACCGTGGACGAGCAGTACGCCGAGCGCGCGCATGTCGAGGTGACCCTGCGAGACGCCGACACCGCGCTGCCCATCACCGACGGGTGCGTCCAGCCGAACGACACCGGCGTCGCGATGTCGCCGATCTGCGAGAACACCGCCGGCGTCTACCGGTTCGACGCGGTGCCCAGTGCCGTCTCCAGTGTGACCGCCACGTCGCCGAGCGCCCGTCAAGCCGGGCTCGCCGCCGCCTTCAAGGCCGGCCAGACCACGCGAATCACCCTCGACCTGCGACCGGCCGGCTCGATCAAGGTGCCGATCCGGCACAACGCCGACGGCACAGTGCCCGAGGCCTGCGTGACCCTGGTGCCGGAGACGAGGATCGCCGTCCGGATCGACTGGAACTCGACGTACTGCAACTACAACAACGGCTCGCCGACGGACGTGATCGACACCGGCCAGGTGAATCTCGGCCGCTATCGCGTCTTCGCCACCCCCGACGACACGACCCTCGGCTCCCAGTGGCTCGGCGTGAACGGCGGCACGGGGCAGCAGGAACTCGCGGCGGTCATCGACGTACGCCGAGGCGCCAACACGGCGCCCACGGTCAGGTTCGACCCGGCCGGCTACCTGACCGGACACGTGACCGGCGTGGTCAGCGGCTATGGCATCGCGGTCCGGGCCTGGGGAGCGAACACGGGCAACACGACCGAGTGCATGACGAGCCCTGGCATGGCCTATTGCACCGGGAACGACAGCCGGTACGAGCTGCGGCTCGGGCCGTACGCCTGGCCGTTGGAGGCCTACGCGCCCTACTACGGGCACACCTGGTACGACGGAGCCGCCAATCGCACGTCCGCCCAACTCGTGAAGGTGGAATCCGGTCAGTGGAAGACGGTCGACCTCACGATTCGGGCCGGCAACGCCTTGAGCGTGACCGTTCCGGCCACCGTCACGGACTGGCGGATCGAAGCGTACGACGCCGTCACGGGCGACGGCGACGGCGTCTACTGGCAGAACGGGTTGAGCTCGGTGTCGAGCGGCCGGAAGATCTTGCGGCTGGCATACGTCGACAGCGCCGACCTTCTGCCGAAGTCCTGCTGGGTCTACGTGCCGCTGGCCGGCCGCAAGATCACCGGCATCGTGACGGTCGGCGCCGGAGCCGCTCCGAAGCTCACGATCACTCCGGGAAAGACCTGTCTCCAGGGCATCCCGGCGCTGGTGCCGCAACGGCGTACGCCGCCGGTCACCTTCGATCCTGCTGAGATCGCCCGGCCCACCCTGCTGGTCAGCGGAGGCACGGGTCAGAGCAGTACGCGTACCACCGCGGTCAGCACGAGCTGCCCCAACGCCACCGGCACCAGGATCAGCCAGCACAACCGCTGCAGCTGGTCCTCGCGGAGCCGGGGGTAGGAGACCCGGATCCAGATCACGACGAACGCCACGGCGAAGGTCTTGATCAGCATCCAGAGCCAGCCGAGGCCGTCCGGCCCGGGGCCGTGCCAGCCGCCGAGGAACAGCACCGAGGTCAGCGCCGAGATGACGACGATGCCGACGTACTCCGCCAGCAGGAAGAACGCGAACCGGAGGCCGGTGTATTCGGTCATGTAGCCGAAGACGAGTTCGGAGTCGGCGACCGGCATGTCGAACGGCGGTCGCCGGATCTCGGCCAGGCCGGCGATGAAGAAGATCACGAGGGCGGGCAGCTGCCAGGCCAGCCACCAGGGGCGCCAGGCTTCCACGATGCCGCTCAGCGACAGCGTCCCGGCGGCCATGGCGACGCTGGCGGCCGACAGCACCAACGGCAACTCGTACGCCATCAGCTGTGCCGCCGCGCGCAACGCGCCCAGCAGCGAGTACTTGTTCGCCGAGGCCCAGCCGGACATGAGCACGGCGACCACGCCGACGCCGAGGACGGCGAGGACGAAGAACAGGCCGATGTCGAGCGCCTGCCCGACCAGGTCACCGGGGCCGAGCGGGATGACCAGCAGGGCCAGCAGGTACGGCAGCAGCGCGATGATCGGCGCGAACTTGAACACCGGCCGGTCGGCGGCGCGCGGCGTGACGTCTTCCTTCTGCGCGAACTTCACGCCGTCGGCGACGAGCTGCGCCCACCCGTGGAAGGCGCCGGCGTACATCGGGCCGAGCCGGCCCTGCATGTGCGCCATCACCTTGTGCTCGGTCTGCCCGACGATCAGGGGCAGGGTGAGGAAGGCGATCATGACTCCGGCGACACGGATCGCCAGCTCCAGCCAGACCGGCATCAGGCGTCCCCTCCCCCGGCGGCGGGACCCCATTCACCCGGCGCGGGTACGCCCGGTGGCCGGACCGCCTGCCGACGCGGCGCGTCGCCGTGGCCCTCGCCCGGCTCCTTCGCGCCCGGCCACGGCTTGGCGACCCGGCTGGCCAGGACGAAGTCCTTGCGCAGCGGGTGCCCCTCGAACTCCGGGGTGAGCAGCAGACGCGGGAGGTCGCCGGGGAATCCGATGCCGAACATCTCGCAGGTCTCCCGCTCGTGCCACGACGCGCCCGGATAGACCTCGACGATCGAGGCGAGGCTGGGTTCCTCGCGGGGCAGCCGCGTACGCAACAGGAGTCCGAAGCGTTCGCGAGTGGACCAGAGGTGCGCCACGACGGTGAAGCCCTCGTCCAGCTCGTCCACGGCGGACAGCCAGTCGAAGAAGTCGAGGCCGAGCCCGTCCCGGGCGGTACGCGCGGCCGCGACCCACTGCGCGGGCGGCACGTCGGCCACTGCGCGGGCGTGTGCTCCGCCGCCGGAGACGCCGGGCTCGGCGGCTTCCAGCCCGGCCGAGGTGAGCAGGCCGGTCAGCCGGGAGCCGACCTCTTCGGGAGTCATGCGCCGATCCTAAACCGCTGCTGGGGATTGAGAACTACGCGGATGCGGCCCGTTTGTACACTGGGTCCCCCTGGCGGCGGAGCCGCCGGTTTCCCCTCGGGAGGCGACGTGCCGGAGCCCCGCGACTTCGCGGAGTTCTACGCGAGCACGTTCCACTCGCTCACCACGCAGGTCTACCTGCATACGGGAGATCTGGCCGAGGCGCAGGACGTCGCGCAGGAGGCGTTCTGCCGGGCGCTGATCCGCTGGCGGGAGGTCGGCGAATACGACGATCCGACGGCCTGGGTGCGCCGGGTCGCCTGGAACCTCGCGACCAGCCGCTGGCGGCGGATGCGGCGGGGGATGGAGTTGCTGCATCTGCACCGGATCGAGGTGGAGACACCCGGTCCCACCCCCGACCGCGTGGCGCTCCACCGCGCCCTGCGGCTGTTGCCGGAACGCCACCGCCAGGCGGTGATCCTGTTCTACCTGGAAGATCTGACGATCGCGGAGATCGCCTCGCTGACCGGCGCGGCCGAGGGCACGGTCAAGTCCTGGCTGCACCGCGCGCGAACGACCCTGGCCGAGCATCTCCTCCCGGAACGCGAGGTGGAGCGTGCAGTCCGATGACCGGCTCCGCGCACTGCTGAAACACGCGGAAGCCGAGGTCCGCGCGCACGTCACGGCCCCGTCGCTCGTCCACCTGCGTCATCGGGTACGCCGACGAAGGCTCGCCCGCTCCGCGGCGGCCGGAGCAGCCGTCGCCCTGTCCGTCACGGGCCTGCTCCTCGCACCCCACGTACGCGGGCCGGAGCGCGTACCGCTGGCGGTGTCACCGCCGCCCACCCCGTCGGCGGAGCCTCCCGAGCCGCCGAACGTCTCCGGCATCCGGGGCGAAGATCGCCGGCCGATCAGCTCGCCCGTGCAGGCGTTGCCACGGCTGCAGGTCCAGCCCCTGGCGGTGACGGCCAAACTCACCGAAGCCGAAGTCGCCGCCCACGTCGTCGTGCGTACCAGCGGATTCGGGTCGGTGCGGGTGACCGTCCAGTTCGCCTATCCGACCGGGCGGTTCGCGTACGCGACCGAGGAGCAGACCTTCACCGTCACGGGCACCGGCCGGAACGAGTTCATCGAAGTCGTCGGGCTGAGCCTCGACCAGGCGTGTGCCACCGCGGCCACGCCGACCGGAGACTTCGTGAGCGTGACCGCGCGCTACGAGACGGTCGGACGACCGGAGGACGACCTCGCCGGCTACGCCGTCATCCAGTGCCCATAGCGCCGTCGGCTCAAGCCGACAACCATTTGTCGAAGGAGGGCCGGTCGAAGACGGCGGGCGGTGTACCGCGTCGTTGCTGCCGAAGCCGTTGCAGGTAGGACCAGACGGTGTCCGCGTCCGTCATGCCGGTCCGGCACGCAAGCCGAAGCAGGTCGAAGGTAGTGACGACCTGGATCCCCTGTTCGCGGGCGACTACCGGCACCGCTTTGTCGTCGGTGACGAAGATGCCGCGAAGCGACCGGCTCGCCATGATCGCCAATGTCTCCGCTTCGCCGAGGTGGCGTAGGTGTCCTTCGCCCGGCCGTGCGAGGCGCGTACGAAGCGTTTGGGTCATGGTCAGCTCGCTGGGAGTCTCCGGCCGCAAGGGCTCGCCGAAGATGTCGTGCGCGTCCGCCATCGACTCCAGCCCTGGATGCCGCGCCGATTGATCGCATTCGGCCGCCACCGAGGCACACCAGGTGCCGTTTCCCTTGATGAGCTTCGCGAGGAGATCCATCCGGTTCAGCAGCGCGAAGTTGACCAGGACCGTATTGTCCGGGAGCACCAGCAGCGTCGGCACCTGGGCGTCCTAGAGGCCGAACGCGTTGGCTAGCGAGTCGACGGACATGGTTTCCGCCGGCGTCGGCTCGTCGACCTCAAGTGTGCTCTCCGGCACTCCCAGCATCCAGGCCAGTGTCGCTTTCGTCAAAACGCCCTTGGCGATCAACGTCACGTGCGCTTCCTGCAGCGCCAGTGGGAACCGCCGAACGGCTGCCTCCTCCATTCGTCGAGTGATCGGCTCGCCGACCTCCTGGTGCGACCAATGCCGCCGGAGCAGACGTTGGGTCGGCTGACAACGCCATCCCTGCAAGACATCGGAGACCGGGATTTTCAGACTGCGAAGCCGGCTCACCACGGCTTCGATCGAAACCCCCCAGTCCCAGATCAAGCCCGCGAGCTGCCCGACGGTCATCGTGGACCAGTTCTGCGCCTGCATCATCCTCGTCGGCAACAGCAGCTCGGCCGCGAAGGCGTTCGCGGCCTCCTCATGACGGTCTCGTTCGTCGGCAGAGGTCTCCGGATCGGTGTGTCGCTGCGAAAGGTGTCCGAGTTCGTGCGCCAGACACCAGTTCTGGTAGAACCAGTTGCCATTGGCGGGTACGAGGATGACGCCCCGCCCGCCGAGCGTGAAGCTGTATGACGTGGACAGCTCGGGAAGCCTGACGACGTCGATGTCGAACCGCTCCTCGATACGTGCGATGAGAGGGCGGACGAACCGCTCGCCCAAGATCGCGCGTGCGTCCGAGACCGACGAGGGGATGTCCGAAGCCGCGAGCGACGCCTCAACCGCCTGACGATAGGCCAGCGCTACGTCGTCCAGCATCGAGCGGTCGCGATCAGCGCCGCCCACCTCGCGTCGGCCGGTCGCCGGATCGAAGTCATGCCGAGCAACCATCCGGAGGCGTAGCGGGTCGGCCTCCCCGGTGATGAGGAAGTGGACATCTGCTTCCAGGAGGTCGGCGATGCGAGCGAGTTCAACCGCCGAGAATCCACGCTGACCGCTCAAGGAACGAGAGAAGGCGTCCGGCGTCATCTCGACGCGGAGGGCGATCTCACGATGGGTTTGGTCGGCCGGCAGTAGCTCGCGTACGCGCTCTCCGATGCTGTCCGCCATGCCCACCAGGGTACGCCGGTGTTGGGAAAATCCCAACGCATCGAAGTTCGCTGCGCCGGAACCGTTACTGGGCGGGTGGCGGGACGACCGGGGCGGTGAGGGCGAGCGGATCGGGCCGGTCCACGCCGCCGATGCCGGGGTCCTCGGCCGCGATCTTCTCCTGCAGGCGCAGGATGCCGTGCAGGAGCGCCTCGGGCCGGGGCGGGCAGCCGGGGACGTAGACGTCGACCGGGATGATCTGGTCCACGCCCTTGGTGACCGAGTAGCTGTCCCAGTAGGGGCCGCCGCAGTTGCTGCACGCGCCGAACGAGATCACGTACTTCGGCTCGGGCATCTGGTCGTAGAGACGCTTGATCGCCGGGGCCATCTTGTCGGTGACCGTCCCGCTGACCACCATCAGGTCCGCCTGCCGAGGGCCGTGCGCGAACGGGATGACGCCCATCCGCATGAAGTCGTGCCGGCCCATGCTGGACGCGATGAACTCGATGGCGCAGCAGGCCAAGCCGAAGTTGAAGACCCACAGCGAATAGCGGCGACCCCAGTTCAGCACGAACTTGATGGGGTGGCCGAGGACCGCGGGCAGTTGCGCCATACCGTCAGCGTAATGCGTACGGGGGCTAGGCGGCCTCCGGGACGACCTCCGTGGTGAATCCGCGCAGGAAGAGCAGGGCCAACCCGACGATGACCGCTGGGACGAGGGTGAAGCCGAGCAGGACGCCCAGTTCGGCGTGCGACGTCTGGACGGCCGAGGCGCCGGTGGTGCTGGAGACGTAGCCGAAGAACTGCAGGACCTGCCCGAAGATGCCGGGGCCGAGGGCCAGCCCGAGCGTCTCCCCGGCGGTCCACACCCCGGTGAAGACGCCCGCCTGACGCTTGCCGGTCCGGGCCGTGTCGTACGCGATGCAGTCGGGCAGCAGGGCCAAGCCGAACAGCTGCTGACCGGCGTACCCGAAGCCGATCACGGCGATCATCGCGTACACGAGGAAATGCGGGACGAGTGGGGCGGTGACCAGGGCGAGCGTGGCCGCGGTCAGGGTGGCCGAGGCCAGGATGTAGCCGCGGACCTTGCCCAGCCGTTCGCCGACCCGCCGCCACAGCGGGGTCACGACGAGCGCCGGGGAGACCACGGTGAGGAAGAGCAGCGGCATCGCGCCGTGGTCGTGCAGGACGTGGTCGGCGAAGTACTGGACGCCGGCGAGCATGCAGGCGACGCCGGTGGCCTGGACGACGAAACACGCCACCAGTACGCGGAACGGCCGGTTGGCCGCGACCACCCTGAGCTGGGCGCGCAGCGACGGTTCGGAGGCCTGGACGGCGCCGATCGGGGCGGTCGCGGTGCCGTAGAAGGCGCACAGCGTGCCGATGACCATGAGAGCCGCGACGAACAGGCCCATCAGCCGGTGCCCGACGATGCCGCCGCCGGTGTGGTCCACGATCCACGGCGCGACCGCGCCGGAGACGAGGATCGTCGTGGCCAGCAGGCCGACCCGCCACGTCATCATCCGCGTACGCTCGCCGGCGCTGTCGGTCATCTCGGCGGGCATCGAGACGTAGGGGACTTGGAAGAACGCGAACGCCGTCGCGGTGAGCAGGAAGGCGACCGCGACGTAGCTCACCGCGAGGACGGGGCTGCCACCGGGCGCGACCGCCCCGAAGGGTGCGGCGAAGAGGGCGGCGAAGAGCACCGCGAGGGTGAGCCCGGCCCCGAGCAGGTACGGCCGCCGCGCGCCCCAGCGGGTCTGCGTGCGATCGGAGACCCGGCCGACGAGCGGATTGGCGACGACGTCCCAGGCCTTGGGAGCCAGCACCAAAAGCCCCGCAAGACCGGCGGAGACGCCTAGAGTATCGGTCAAATAGGGCAGCAGGAGCAGTCCGGGAACAGTGCCGAACGCTCCCGTGACGAGTGAACCGAGCGAGTACCCGATGCGGACGCGCGGGGACAGAGGTTCGCTGTCGGCGGGAGCGACAGCCACACTGTTCTGCATGGGCACCGCCTCCATGGGCACAGAGCGTACGGGAGTGAGAATTAGTCGCGTACCGGCTGGGGTGGCCGCGGGACATCCCGCGACGGTCGAGGCTGGGCTGCGCGTCCTCGCCGAGGGCGGCAACGCCGTCGACGCCGCCGTCGCCGCGACCTTCGCCTCCTGCGCCGCCGAGACCATCCTGTGCGGACTGGGCGGTGGCGGGTTCGCCACCGTGTTCTCGGCCAACTCCGGCAGCGTCGCCGTCATCGACTTCTTCTGCGCCATGCCGGGACTCTCCGGCCAGACACCGGGACCGATGGTACCGATCGAGATCGACTTCGGCGGGGTCCCGATTCCCTACTCCATCGGCGGCGCCTCCGTCGCCGTCCCGGGCGTCCCGGCCGGCTGCGCCGAACTGCACCGCCGCTTCGGCCGGATCTCCTGGCTGGAGATCGTGCAACCGGCGTACGACATCGCGCACGCGGGCGTGCCGATCCCGCCGCCGCAGGCGGAGGCGCTGCGATCGATCGCCCCGGCGATGATCCTGGACCAGGGCGGTCCGGCGTACGCCCCCAACGGCCGCCTGCTCGACGGCGGCGACCACCTGCGGCACCCCGGGCTCGACGACGCCTTCGCCCTGCTCGCCTCGGGCTACGACGAGTTCGCCGAATACACCGCGGCCCTCATGGTCGACGCCGTCCAAGCCGGTGGGGGCTGCCTGAGCCGGAAGGACGTCGAGGCGTACCAGCCGATCTCGCGGCCGGTCCGGTCGGCGTCGCTGGCCGGCCGCCACGTCTGCGGGCGGCTGGACCTCAACCGCACGCTCCCCACGATCGCCGCGCTGCCGCAGCTGGACCCGCTCACCGGCCCGGAACGGGCCGTCGCGCTGGCGTACGCGCTCCAGGAGAACGCCCATCGTCCGGAAGGGCTGGGCGAGACGACCAACATCTCGGTAGTCGACGGGGACGGCAACGCCTGCGTCGTCACGCACACCCTCGGCCTCGGCTCCGGCGTCTGGCTGCCCGGCCTGGGCATCCACCTCAACTCGATGCTGGGCGAGGGCGAGCTGCTGGCGGGGCACATCCACCCCGGCGACCGGGTGCACTCGATGATGAGCCCGCTGGTCGTGCTCTCCCCCGACGGGGACCTCGACCTCGCGGTCGGTTCGGCGGGCGCGTCCCGGATCCGGTCGGCGCTGCTCAGCACCCTGATCGCGTACCTGGTCGAGGGGCGCTCGGTGCCGGACGCGGTCGCCTCGCCCCGGCTGCACGTCGCCGGGCAGATCGCCCACCTCGAACCGGGCTATCCCGCCGACGGCGCCGACGCGCTGGCCGAAGCCGGGTTCGTCGTGCAGCAGTGGGAGCAGACCAACCACTACTTCGGCGGGGTCAGCGCGGTCGGGCGTACCGGGGCGGCCGGGGATCCCCGGCGGGGTGGGCACGCCCACGTGCTGTGATCATCGCGTCAGCCATGCGGTATCAACGGACATTCCGCCGCGCGAAACAGCATGGCTGACGCAATGATCATGCGAAGCGGCGCGCGCGAAGAAGCGGCGCAAGCGAAGGGCGGCTAGCGGGTGTGGCCGGCCCCCGTCACGACGTACTTGGTGGAGGTCAGCTCGGGCAGCCCCATCGGGCCACGGGCGTGCAGCTTCTGCGTGGAGATGCCGATCTCGGCGCCGAAGCCGAACTCTCCGCCGTCGACGAACCGGGTCGAGGCGTTGACCAGCACCGCCGCCGCGTCGACCCGGGCGGTGAACTCGTTCGCCGCCGCGAGCGATCCGGTCACGATCGCCTCGCTGTGGCCGGTGCCGTAGCGCGTGATGTGCTCGATCGCCTCGTCCAGGGAGTCGACCACCGCCACCGAGATCTCCAGCGCGAGGTACTCGGTCGCGAAGTCCTCCTCCGTCGCCGGCACGACCGCCTCGTCGAGCACCGCCACGTCGGGGGTCCCGTGCACGGTCACTCCGGCGTTGCGGAACGCGGCCAGCGCGACCGGCAGGAACTCGCCGGCCACCGCCGAGTGGACGAGCAGCGACTCGGCCGCGTTGCACACCGAGGGCCGCGACGTCTTCGCGTTGAGCAGGATGGACAGCGCCATGTCCAGGTCGGCCGTGTCGTCGACGTAGATGTGGCAGTTGCCGACACCCGTCTCGATCACCGGCACCGTCGAGTCTTCGACCACACTGCGGATCAGCCCTGCTCCGCCACGCGGGATCAGCACGTCGACCAGGCCGCGAGCGCGCATCAGGTCGCGTACGGTCTCGCGGGAGGACGGATCGACGAGTTGCACCGCGTCGGCGGGCAGGCCGGTCTTGGCGATCGCCTCCCGGAGCACCTCCACGATCGCGGCGTTCGAGTTCGCGGCGCTCGACGAGCCGCGCAGCAGCACGGCGTTCCCCGACTTCAGGGTCAGCCCGGCCGCGTCGGCGGTCACGTTCGGCCGCGCCTCGTAGATGATGCCGACCACGCCGAACGGCACGCGTACCTGCCGCAACTGCAGGCCGTTGGGCAGCGTCGAGCCGCGCACCACCTCACCGACCGGGTCGGCCAGCGCGGCCATCTGCCGCAGGCCGTCGGCGATGGCCACGAGCCGCGCGGGGGTCAGGGCCAACCGGTCGATGATCGACTCGCTGGTCCCCTGCTCGCGCGCCGCCGCGACGTCCAGGCCGTTCGCCCTCACGATCTCGTCGGTACGCGTGACGAGGGCGTCCGCCATGGCGATGAGGGCGTCGTCCTTGACGGCGCGGGTGGCGGTGGCCAGCGTGCGGGCGGCGACGCGGGCGCGCTGGGCGAGTTCGGTGACTGACATTTCGTTCCCTCTCACAGCAGCACCAGATCGTCGCGGTGCACGACTTCACGCTCGTACGCCGGGCCGAGTGACGCGGCGAGTTCGACCGTCGACCGGCCGAGGAGTCCGGGCAGTTCCAAAGCGTCGTAGTTGACCAGTCCCCGGGCGACCGGATGCCCGCTGGAGTCGACGAGGTCCACCGGGTCGCCCGCCGAGAAGGCACCGTCCACCCCGGTGATCCCGGCCGGGAGCAGGGACTTTCGCCGGTCCACGACGGCTGCGACCGCGCCCGGATCCAGGAAGAGCCGCCCGCGCGCCTCGGTGGCATGGGCCAACCAGAACAGGCGCGCCGATGCGCGTACCACTTGGGCGGCGAAGAGCGTGCCCACCTCCTCGCCGCACAGGGCCGCGGCCGCCTGGGGCGCGGAGGTCAGGACGACCGGGATGCCGGCGCCGTTGGCGATGCGCGCGGCCTGGACCTTCGTGACCATCCCGCCGGTGCCGAGACCGGCCTTGCCGGCGCTGCCGATGGCGACGCCGTCGAGGTCCTCCTCCCCGCGGACCAGGTCGATCCGGGTCGAGGTCGGCAGCGCGGGGTCGCCGGTGTACAGGCCGTCCACATCAGAGAGCAGAATCAGCAGGTCGGCCTCGACCAGCGCGGCGACCAGGGCGGCGAGCCGGTCGTTGTCGCCGAACCGGATCTCGCTCGTGGCCACCGTGTCGTTCTCGTTGACGATCGGGACGACCCGCAGGTCGAGCAGGCGCTGGAGGGTACGCCGCGCGTTGCGGTAGTGCGACCGGCGCGTGACGTCGTCGACGGTGAGCAGAACCTGCCCGACCGTACGCCCATGGGCGGCGAACGCCGCGGTGTACGCGTGCATGAGCAGCCCCTGGCCGACGCTGGCCGCCGCCTGTTGCGTGGCCAGGTCTCGCGGTCGGCGCGGCAGGCCGAGCGGGGCGAGACCGGCCGCGATCGCGCCCGACGACACCAGGATGACCTGCTTACCCGCTGCTGAGGCGGGGGAGTCGGGCATGGCTGCACTGCCCGACGCGGTGAGCGCCTCGACCAGCGCGCCCAGCCGGGCCGCGTCGAGACCGCCGGCCGCCGTGGTCAGCGAGGAGGACCCCACCTTGACCACGATGCGCCGCGCACTCGTGACTGTCTGCCGCACTGGACCATTCTGACCTGCGTGAATCCGCAACTGTCGGATGGATCCCATAGTGTGGGGCGATGTGAGCCCAGAGGAGTACCGCGAGCAGGTGCTGCAGCTCGTGGAGCGGATCCCGGCCGGCCGGGTGATGAGCTACGGCGCCATCGCCGAATACCTCGCCGACGTCTCCGGCCGCTGCTCGGCCCGGCAGGTCGGCACGATCATGGCCCGTTACGGCGGCGGCGTCCCGTGGCATCGTGTCGTGAATTCGTCAGGACGGCTCCCGCCGGGGCACGAACAGCGGGCGGCACGCCTCCTCATGGCGGAAGGTGTGCAGCTTAAAGCCGGTCGGGTGATCATGCAGACCACCTCCTGGTACCCCGAAGATCACACGTCCGGCCGTTGAGGCTGCGCACGGTGAGCGTCTAGCCTTTCTCCGTGATCGACATGGACGCGGCCATCGGCTTCGTGGTGGCCAAGGGCGACCAGGTCGACCGTGCCCGTTTGTCGTACTTGCGTACCGGCGCGGTGCCCTCGGACGACATCCTCGACAAGGCGGAAGCGGGGCAGACCCGGGACGGCGGCTGGCCGGCATACGGGACCGACGGGGTCGCCTCGGTCGACGCGACCTGCTTCCGGCTGGCCGAACTCGACGACCTCGGCGCGCTGAGCCGCCCGGCCGCCCGCCGCGCCCTCGACTGGCTGACCACCCGCCAGCACGGCGACGGCAGCTGGGAAGAGGACCCCAGCCTGGCCGACATCGCCCCACCCTGGGCGGTGCCCGGCGACCCGGAGGCGCGGCTCTACATCACCGCCAACGCGGCCTTCTGGCTCACCGTCGCGGGGCAGGACGCCCGATCCGCCGGCCCCCTCGACGACCGGCCCGGCGGGGCATACGCGGGCGTGGTGCTGAAAGCGGCCGAAGCGCTGCGCACCGAAGTGCAGCCCGACGGCACGATGCCGACCTTCCTGGTCGCGACCTGGCTGTCCGCCGCCGTCCTCTACCGGCACGACATGTTCTACGAATCCGTACGCCTTCAGCAGCGCCTGATCGAACGGCTGCCGGAACTGAGCGCGGCCGACGCCGCCTGGCTCGCGGCCGCCAACCGGCGAGTCGGCGTACGCGACGACGACCCGCTGATCATCAACGCGATGCTGCGCCTGCGCCAACTCCAGCGCAGCGACGGCGGTTTCAGCAGCGACGACGGCGACGCCTTCGACGTCCACACCACCCTCGCCGCCATCCGAGCGTGCCGTTAGCGCCCCGATATTTGCTCCCTGGCGGCGTTGCTCGTCACCTTGTTGACCCAAGTCAACGGCGGTGACGTGCGCCTTGCCAGGAACCAAATATCGGCGCGACCAGCGTTAGAGACAAGAGCAAAAACACTGCAGCACAACGGCTAGGAATGCCGGTCAACTCTCTGAACGCCGTCCAGCCCCAGTCGCCGTCACCACCCACGGCCAGGCACCACAAAGAGCCGGAAATGAGTAACCCGCGGAGGGATCAAGCCTGACCGCCCGGAGCGGGTTACTCATTTCCGGCTAACAACCTCTAGTAGACGGGGAGAGAGGGATCAATCTGCTTGATCCACGCCAAAACCCCACCCTGAACATGCACAGCGTTCGAGAACCCGGCCGCCTTCAGAGCAGCCAGAGCCTCAGCCGACCGAACCCCGGACTTGCAGTGCAGCACGATCTGCTTGTCCTGCGGCAGATCAGCGAGTGCCTGCCCCGAGAGGATGTCGCCCTTCGGGATGAGCGTCGACCCGGGGATCCGGACGATCTCGTATTCGGCGGGTTCGCGTACGTCGACGAGGAAGATGTCCTTGCCGGCGTCCTGCCAGTCCTTCAGCTCGCTCGCCGTGATCGTCGAGTTCTCGGTCGCGGCCTGCGCCTCGACCGACACCGCGCCACAGAAGTCGTCGTAGTCTTCGAGCAGTTCGGTCTGGGTCGCGTTCTCGCCACACAGGACGCAGTTCGGGTCCTTGCGTACCTTGATCTTGCGGTAGCTCATCTCCAAGGCGTCGTAGACCATGAGCGAACCGACGAGCGGCTCGCCGACTCCGGCGAGGAGCTTGATCGCCTCGGTGACCTGGATCGCACCGATGCTGCCGCACAGGACGCCGAGGACGCCGCCTTCGGCGCAGCTCGGCACCATGCCGGGCGGCGGGGGCTCGGGGTAGAGGCAGCGGTAGCAGGGGCCGTGCTCGGCCCAGAAGACGCTGGCCTGACCGTCGAAGCGGTAGATCGAACCCCAGACGTAGGGCTTGCCGGCGAGGACGGCGGCGTCGTTGACCAGGTAGCGGGTGGCGAAGTTGTCCGTGCCGTCCACGATCAGGTCGTACTGGCCGAAGATGTCGAAGACGTTCTCCCGGTCCAGCGCGGTGTTGTGGATCTCGACCTGGACGTACGGGTTGATCTCGCGGATCGACGCGGCGGCCGATTCGGCCTTGGACCGGCCGACGTCGGACTGGCCGTGGATGATCTGGCGCTGGAGGTTCGACTCGTCGACGACGTCGAACTCCACGATGCCGAGGGTGCCCACACCCGCCGCGGCCAGGTACATCAGGGCCGGCGAACCCAGGCCGCCCGCGCCCACACAGAGGACCCGGGCGTTCTTGAGCCGCTTCTGCCCCTCGACCCCGACGTCGGGGATGATCAGGTGGCGCGAATAGCGGCGGATCTCATCGACCGAGAGCGACTCGGCCGGCTCGACCAGCGGCGGCAAAGACACGGTGAAGCTCCTGCCTGCGATGCGTGATGTT
>JABFYB010000806.1 GCA_013361475.1 Hamadaea sp. | reverse complement strand
CCCCTGCCCGTTGTACGCCAGCAGCTCACCGGGCCAGATCTGCGAGTGGAAGGTGATGTTGTCCTTGCCCATGAAGTAGTAGGACCGCGGCCGTTCCGCCTTCGACCACCATTGCTTCCAGGCGTCGGGAGTGTCGCCGAAGCGGCGCGCCCACTCGACCGAGGCCGAGAAGTAGCCGATGACGGCGTCGAACCACACGTACAGCCGTTTCGCGGGGTTGTCCTCCCAGCCGGGCAGCGGCACCGGGATGCCCCAGTCGATGTCGCGTGTCATCGCCCGCGGGCGGATGTCGTCGAGCAGGTTGAGGGAGAACTTGAGGACGTTCGGGCGCCAGCCCTCTCGCGTACGCAGCCATTCGCCGAGCGCGGGAGCGAGCGCGGGCAGGTCCAGGAAGAAGTGCTGAGTCTCGATGAACTGCGGCACCTCGCCGTTGATCCGGGAGTGCGGGTTGATCAGGTCTTCGGGGTCCAGCTGGTTCCCGCAGTTGTCGCACTGGTCCCCACGCGCGCTTTCGTATCCGCAGATCGGGCAGGTGCCTTCGATGTAGCGGTCGGGCAGCGTCCGCCCGGTCGACGGGGAGATCGCCCCGTGCGTGGTCTGCTCGAGCATGTAGCCGTTGTCGTTGACCGTCTTGAACAGCTCCTGCGCGACCTTGTAGTGGTTGCGCGTGGTGGTCCGGGTGAACAGGTCGTAGGACAGGCCCAGCGCGGCGAGGTCTTCGACGATCACCCGGTTGTACCGGTCGGCCAGCTCGCGCGCGGTCACGCCCTCCTTCTCCGCCTCCACCAGGATCGGCGTGCCGTGCTCGTCGGTGCCGCTGATCATGAGCACGTCGTGGCCGGCCATCCGCATGTAGCGGCTGAAGACGTCGGAGGGCACCCCGAATCCGGAAACGTGGCCGATGTGGCGCGGGCCGTTGGCGTAAGGCCAGGCGACCGCGGCGAGAACGTGACTCATAGCCATAGAGCCTAGTAAGGGGAGTCGGACGCCAGCTAACTGGATATCACTGTGCGCGACACGCGGGGGAATGTCCAGCTAGAGGTGGTTTTCCCGGGAAGATGATGTAGTGACCGGATCAACGGAGTTCGACGGCGGCGCCGGTTCGCCGCCCGCGCGCCCGGAGGGCGAGTCGAGTCCCTGGGCCTCGCACTGGTCCCGCCCCGAGTCCGACACCGAGTCCGCGTTGGTCGAGCCGGCCGAGTCGCCGGCCGTCGCGGTGCCGGCCCAGTCGGTGGTCACCGTCCCCGCCCCGGCTCCGCTCCGCGCCGTGCCGGTCGAGGCCGAAGCCTGGCCCACACGCGAGATGATGGCCGGCCGCACGGTCCGCGGTCACCGTCCGTCCGCGTCCCGTCCCGCCAAGCCAGAGCAAGGGGTACGCACAGCGTCCGCCGTCGGCTTGGCGGGCCTGGTTCTCTTCGCGCTCCTGGCCGCGTTCTTCGCCTGGGTCACCGCCGAACCGTTGTGGCTGGCGGTGGGTCACGGGCACGACGGGAAGGCCACCGCCATCCAGTGCGTCGGCAGCGGGGTGAGTCAGCGCTGCGTCGGCGACTTCACGGCCGACTCCGGGTTGGTGGTCGAACGGGTGGCACTGCTCGGGGTCGACCAGTCGACCCTGCCCCAAGGCGGGCAGTCCCAGCTCCTCGCCCGCATGGTCGGCTCGCACAGCGACCAGGCGTACGTCGGGGACGCGTTGCGCGGCCTGCATCTGCGCTGGGTCGTGAGCTTCAGCCTCGCCTTGCTGTGCGGACTCGGGATCGCCCTGAGCACCGGCGCGATCCGGTTCAGCGACCGCAAGGCCCGGCGGGCGGCCGTCGCGACCAGCCTCGCCGCCCCGCTGCTGCTGATCATCGGCTTCCTCGCCGCCAGTTACTAGCGTTGATCATGAACCTACGTTCATGATCAACGCGAGGGGGTGACGGCGGCGGCGTACACCTCGCGTTTGGGGAGGGCGTGGGCGGCGGCCACCGCCTCGATCGCGTCCCGGCGGGTCAGCCCGGCCGCGACCTGCTCGGCCACCAGTTCTCGGAGTTCGTCGTCGCTCGGCCGGGGCGCGCGCTGCGGCGAAGCCCCCGCGACGACGAGCGTGATCTCCCCCTTGAACTGCGCTGCCGCTTGACTCAACTCGCCCAGCGGCGCTCGGCGTACCTCTTCATATGTCTTGGTGAGTTCCCGGCAGAGAGCGGCCGCGCGGTCCGGACCGAACGCGGACGCCAGGTCGCGCAGCGCGGCCTCGATGCGATGCGTGGACTCGAAGAAGACGAGCGTGCGGGGCTCGGCCGCGAGTTCCGCGAGCCGAGCGCGCCGCGCGGACCCGGTACGCGGCAGGAAGCCCTCGAAGCAGAACCGGTCGACGGGCAGCCCGGACAGGGCGAGGGCGGTGGTGACCGCGCTCGGGCCGGGCGCGCACGTCACCGGTACGCCCGCCGCCAACGCCGCCGTGACCAGCCGGTAGCCGGGGTCGCTGACGCTGGGCATGCCACCGTCGGTGATCAGCGCGACGGTCGTCCCCGTACGCAGCAGGTCGACCAGTTCGGGGGTTCGCTTCTCCTCGTTGCCCTCGAAGTACGAGATCAGTTTTCCGGGCATCTCGATCGAAAGGTCGCGCGCGAGCCGCACCAGCCGCCGGGTGTCCTCGGCCGCGACGACCTCCGCGGTGGCGAGCGTCTCACGCAGACGTGTCGATGCGTCGGCCGGATTTCCGAGCGGCGCGCCGCAGAGGATCAGCATGCTGACAGTATGGGCGAGCTGCTCACCGTCTACCGGAGTGGGCTTGCCCGGGACGCCGATGGCTGAGCCACCGCTGTGCGAGTTTTCAGCGCTACTATGCGCCCATGACGATTGCCCCCGAAGCGACCGCCAGCGCACCGCAGCCGGCGGCGCCGGACGCCGCCCCGGCCGTCTCCGACATCCGGCAGCGCCTGCTGCCGATCGATGTCAAGGCCGACCCGTGGGCCTGGCTCGCCATGGGCGTCGTCACCCTGATCGCCGGCATCCTGCGCTTCGTCGGGCTGGACGCGCCCAAGGGCAAGATCTTCGACGAGGTCTACTACGCCACCGACGCGCACAACATCTGGCGCCTGGGCTATGAGTGGGACGAGAAGGCGAACACCGCCGGATATGTGGTGCACCCGCCGTTCGGCAAGTGGCTCATCGGCATCGGCGAGCAGCTGTTCGGCTACAACGAGTTCGGCTGGCGCTTCTCCGCCGCCCTGTTCGGCACGGCCAGCGTCCTGATGCTGATGTTCGTCGCGCGGCGGCTGTTCGGTTCGATCGTCCTCGCCTGCGCGGCCGGTCTGCTGATGTCGTTCGACGGGATGCACTTCGTGCTCTCGCGGGCCGCCCTGCTCGACATGTTCCTCATGTTCTTCGTGCTCGCCGCGTTCACCTGCCTCGTCCTCGACCGGCAGCAGCGCCGGCGGCGCTGGGTGGAGTTCGTCGAAGCGGGCGGCGACCCGGCCGGGCGCGGCCGGGGCAGCCGTCCCTCGTTCGCCGTGCCGTGGTGGCGCATCGCCGCGTTCGTCATGTGGACGCTCGGGTTCAGCGTCAAGTGGAGCGCGCTCGCGTTCCTCCCGATCATGGTCCTGCTCGTCTACTGGTGGGAGATCGGCGCGCGGCGCGTCGCCGGCGTACGCCACCCGATCATGGACACCCTGCTGGACGAGACCGGCTGGTTCCTGCTCATCGCCGTCCTCGGTTTCGGCCTCTACCTGACGACGTGGAGCGGCTGGCTGCTCACCGACGGCGGCTACAACCGGCACTGGCTGCGCGACACCGGCGGCACCGAACTCCCCGTCCTGGGCGCCCTGCAGAACCTGTGGCACTACCACCAACAGGCGTACGACTTCCACACCCACCTCGACGACCCGCACACCTACCAGTCGTGGCCGTGGCAGTGGCTGCTCCTGGCCCGCCCGGTGGCGTTCTACTGGTCGAGCAACGACCCGTGCGGCAGCGGCAACTGCGCCGCCGAAGTCGTCCTCAACGGCACCCCGGCACTGTGGTGGGCCTTCCTGCCCGCCCTGGCGGCGCTCGTCTGGCTGGCGATCTCCCGCCGCGACTGGCGGGCCGGCGCGATCCTCGGCTTCATCGCGATGGGCTGGCTGCCCTGGTTCTACTACGAGCTCGACAACCGCACGATGTTCTTCTTCTACGCGCTGCCGATCGAGCCGTTCCTCATCCTCGCCGTGGTCTACGTCCTCGGCGCGATCATGGGACCGGGCAAAGACGGGCTACCCGACGAACGAAGGCGCATGACCGGCGCGGTGATCGCCGGGGCGTTCGTGCTGCTGGTCGCGCTGAACTTCGCGTACTTCTATCCGATCTTCACCGGGCAGTCGATCCCCTACGAGTCCTGGCTCCACCGCATGTGGCTCGGCAACCGCTGGATCTAACCCCCGCCCCCCGCCGGCTTTCCCGCCGCTGGCTTTCCCCCCGCTGGCTTTCCCGCCGCTGGTTTTCCCGCCGATCATGAACTTGTCGTCGTGATCGACCGGCGTGTCGTGTCCCTGCGACCCTGATCGACTCCCCTACGCCCTGATCGACTTTGTCGGCGGTGGCACCGGGTTGGTGATACGGGCCGGCGCCGGAAGCGACGATCGCGTTATCCGGGATGATGCGGCCTTGCAGACGTGCGAGGCCGCGTTATCCCGGATCTTGTCGTGCGGTCGGCCCGGGTTGTCGGCCCTGGTCCCTAGCGTCTTCCCCATGAGCGCATACACCCTTCCGGCGCAGGCCCTCGTGCGTGAGGTGACCGGCCCCGATCGCACCGGCCAGATCTCCGCCTCACCCTCGGACGACGGGCGCTGGGACTTCAGCCTGATCATCTGTGACGCCGACGGGCAGGTCATGACCGACCTCTCGGGCGTGATCGCGCCCGCCGACGTGTCCCTCGTGCTGAGCGTCCTGCCGTTGGAGGTCGCCACCATGGGCGCGTGGGGCGGCGTACCCGTGGTGACGGATCCGATGGCGGAGCGGCGGCGCAAACACCCGAACCTCTATACGAAGTGGACGGAGGCGGAGGAGTCCGCGCTCGTCGAGCGGTTCGAGGCCGGCGAGGCGTACGCCGACATCGCGAAGACGCTCGGCCGGACGGTCGGTGGAGTCAAAGCCCGCCTCGTACGCCTCGGCCACCTCACCGCTGCCGACGCGGGCTGGCCGATGGGGAGTCTGCGGGCGGCAGCCGCCGACTGAGCCGCCGATCCGGGTGGCAGGATGGTCGGATGCCTTCGCTGACCATCCGCCCCGGGACCCTCGACGACGTCTCCACCGTGCTGCGCTTCATGGACGTGGCGACCGAGTGGCTGGTCTCCATCGGGCGTACCGATCAGTGGGGTGCGGAGGCGCACTCGACGAACCCGAAACGGATCGCCCAGATCGAGGGCTTCGCCCGCAGCGGCGGGCTCTGGATCGCCGAGGCGGACGGCCAGCCGGTCGGCGCTCTCTCGGTCGGCGAAGCTCTTCCGTACGCACCACCGGCGGAGGAGCCCGAACTCTACGTCCAGCTGCTCATCTCCGATCGGACCGTCCAGGGTAGCGGGGTCGGCGCGGCACTGCTCGACCACGCCGCCGAGCTGGCGCGGCAGCGCAACGTGGGGCTGCTGCGCCTGGACTGCTTCGCCGGAGGTGAGGGCGCGCTGGTCCGCTACTACGAAGGGCAGGGCTTCACCCGGGCGCAGACGTTCTCGGTGGCGCAGGGCGACCGCGACTGGCCCGGGCAGATCCTGACCCGACGCCTCTGAC
>JABFYB010000154.1 GCA_013361475.1 Hamadaea sp. | reverse complement strand
TCGGCAGTACGGCGCGGGAGGGCGGCTCGTGGACCTCGCCGGTGTGCGCTTCCGCCGTCGGGCGCTGGCGCGCCCTCCTCTCCTAGCGGCCCCTGTGTTGGTTGCAGATCACGGTTACGCAGGCTAAACCCGCCCGGGAAGCCTGCATATCCGTGATCTGACGCCGATCTGGCGCGCGAGAACTACATGGACTCCAGCTCCCGCCCCTTCGTCTCCCGGACGTTTCGGAGGACGAAGAGGAAGGCGAGTGTCGCGAAGATCGTGTAGACCAGGTACGCGAACCCGAGCCCGAGGTCGGACAGCGCCGGGAAGGTCGAGGAGACCAGCCAGTTGGCGATCCACTGGGCGGCGGCGGCCACGGCGAGCGCGGTGACCCGGATCTTGTTGCTGAACATCTCGCCGAGCAGCACCCAGACCACGGGTCCCCAGCTCATGCCGAAGGACACGACGTAGAGGTTGGCCGCGACCAGGGCGATCTTGCCCACGGTCGGGCTCAGCGTGAGGTTGTCCCCGCTGCCGGTGGCGGTGCTGAAGGCCCAGGCCATGGTGCCGAGGGTGATCATCATGCCGGCCGCGCCGATGAGCAGCAGCGGTTTCCGGCCGATCTTGTCGACCAGGGCGATCGCGATCAGCGTCGTGACGACGTTGGTGACGCTGGTGATCACGGAGATGACGAACGAGTCGCTCTCGTTGAACCCGACGGCCTGCCAGAGCGTCGTCGAGTAGTAGAAGATCACGTTGATGCCGACGAACTGCTGGAACACCGACAGCAGGATGCCGACCCAGACGATCGGGAGCAGCCCGAACCGGGGTCCCTTCAGGTCGCGCAGCTGCACCTTGTCCTGGATGCCCCGCAGGCTGGCCTGGATCTCCCGGATGTGCTGGGCGGTGTTGCCGCCGACGACGCGGTCCAGGACGTTCTTGGCCTCGTCGAGCCGGCCGCGGCGTACGAGGTATCGCGGCGACTCCGGGATCTGGAGCGCGAAGATCAGGTAGACCACGGCCGGAATGGCCTCGGCGGCGAACATCCACCGCCAGGCGTCACCGCCCCAGGCGATCGGGTTGCTAGCGCCGCCCGCGCTCTTGGCGATGGCGAAGTTGACGAGCTGGGAGGCGAAGATGCCGGTCACGATGGCCAACTGCTGCAGGGAGCCCAGCCGTCCCCGGATGTCGGCCGGGCTGATCTCGGCGATGTACGCCGGCGCGATGACGCTCGCCGCGCCCACCGCGAGACCGCCCAGGATGCGCCACGCCGTCAGGTCGATCGGGCCGACGGCCAGCGCCGAGCCGATCGAGCCGATGAAGAAGACGATCGCGGCGATCACCATGACCTTGAGCCGGCCGTACCGGTCGGCGAGCGGACCGGCGTACCAGGCGCCGACCGCCGAGCCGAGCAGGGCCGAGGAGACCACGAAGCCCAGGACCGCCGAGTTCAGCTGGAAGTCTTCCCTGATGGCGTCGACGGCTCCGTTGATGACAGCCGTGTCGTAGCCGAACAGGAATCCGCCGAGCGCCGCCGCGGAGGCGACGAGCAGGACCGCACCGGTGTGGTGCGCGTGCGTACTGGTGGCAGAGGGCTGCATGAGGCCATCTTGCCCAACCCAAAAGCGAGAGATGTCCGTTTCGGGAAAATTGGGGCTTACAGGTCCTTGCTGTACAGGAAGAAGACTCGTTCAATGTGGGCGTCCGCTGCCTGGGAGTAGAACGGCACCGGGCCGACCCAGCCGATCTGCGCCCGGGTCACGCCCGCCTTCGCCTGGTCGGCCAGGCAGCGCCGGAGCAGCACCGAACCGATCCCGAGCCCCTTGGCCGCCGGCCGGGTGCCCATCGGCCCGAACCAGCTAGGCCGCGTACAACCCCAGGCGGCGAAGGCGATCGGCTCCCCGTCCTGCACCGCGATGTGGACGGCCTGCGCGGAGGTGATCTCGGCTGCCCAGTGCCCGCCCCACTCGGCCGCGATGATCGGCCGCAGCCGGGCGACGTCGTTCGCCTCCGCCACGCGTACCTCGACGCCCTGGTCGGCCAGCCGGGCCTCGGCGGCAGAGGTGTCGGCCAGCGCCTTCGACCCCGGCCGCAGCTCGGCCGTCATGTTCCAGGCGGTGCGCTCGTGGGCGTATCCGGCCTTGGTGAGCGTGCAGATCGCCGGGGTGTAGCGCACGTCCACACCCGGGAACGCGTAGTCCGGCGGGTTGCCGGCCACCCGGACGACCTCGCAGCCCAGCTCCCGCAGGCCCTGCTCGGCCTGCGCGATCAACTCGGTCCCCAGGCCGCGCCGCCGGTGCCCGGGATCGACCGCGAGCAGGTCCAGGTGCCCGACCGTGGGGTCCGCGTGGCTCACCGCGGCGAAGGCCACGCCGATCACCCGCGCGCCGTCGGTCGCCACAAATCCAGTGGTACGCCGTTCGTCGCGCGGCCGGAGCAGTTCCACGATCTCGCGCGCTTCGGCGGCGTCCTCCGGGAGGAAGCTGCGAGTCAGCAGGTCGACGGTGCCGGGCAGGTGGTCGATGTGGAAGCGCTCCATGATCGCCGAGCGTACTCGGTCAACCTGACTGCACTCCTGGTGGCTCCGCAGGCGCTCCCCGGCGGGAGCGGTGTTTTCACCAGGTGTGTGAATGAGGCTCGGCGGTCTACATTCCGGGTGTGGGTGTTGTGGATCAGCTGCGGGCGCTCTTGCCCGCCGACCGGGTGATCACCGATCGGGACCTGGTGGAGATGTACCGGCGGGACGAGGCGGACCTCGTGGCGGACGGGCTGCCGGCGGTGGTGGTCCGCCCGCGCAGCACCGACGAGGTGGTCGCCGTCGTCAAGGTCGCGGCCGAGCACGGGGTGCCGGTGGTGCCCCAGGGCGCCCGGACCGGTCTCGCCGGTGGTGCGAACGCGGTCGATGGCTGCGTCGTCGTGAGCCTGACGCTGATGGACCAGATCCTGGAGATCGACCCGGTGAACCGGATCGCCGTCGTCCAGCCCGGCGTGGTCAACGCCGTCCTCGGCCGGGCCGTCCGCGAGAAGGGCCTGCACTACCCGCCGGACCCGGGTTCCTTCGAATCCTCGACCATCGGCGGCAACGTCGCCACCAACGCGGGCGGCATGTGCTGCGTGAAGTACGGCGTCACGACGGGATACGTCATCGGGCTGGAAGTCGTCCTCGCCGACGGGGAGGTGCTGCGCACCGGCCGGCGTACGCCGAAAGGCGTGGCCGGATATGACCTGACCAGCCTGTTCGTCGGCTCGGAGGGCACGCTCGGGATCGTGACCGAGGTGACGGTGGCATTGCGCCCCGCGCCGGAGCAGTCGCTGAGCCTGGTCGCCGTCTTCCCGACCACCGCCACCGCCGGGAAGGCGGTCAACGAGATCATGGCCAGTGGCGCGGCGCCGAGTCTGCTGGAGCTGCTGGACAACGTGCACCTGCGGGCCATCGAGGCGTACCGGCCGATGGGGCTCGACCAGGAGGCGGCCGCGATCCTGCTGGCGGCGGCCGACACGGGTGGCCGGGCCGGCGCCGACCTCGACCGGATCGCCGAACTTGCGCTGGCCGCGGGCGCGACCGAGGTCTACCGGGCGACCGACGACGAGGAGGCCGCGGCCCTGTTGCAGGCGCGCCGGGCGGCCCACCCCGCGATGGAGCACCTCGCGGCGAGCATGCACGACCGCGGCGGGCTGATCCTGGACGACATCGCGGTCCCGCGCTCGCGGCTCGCCGAGCTGCTCGACGGCATCGCCGAGATCGCCGCCCGCCACGAGATCACCGTCGGCGTGGTCGGCCACGCCGGAGACGGCAACCTCCACCCGAACATCGTGGTGGACCGGGCCGATCCGGCCAGCGTCGAGAAGGGCCACGTCGTCTTCGACGAGATCATGGAGCTGGGTCTCGCCCTGGGCGGCACGTGCACCGGTGAGCACGGTGTCGGCCTGCTCAAGCGGGGCTGGCTGGCGACCGAGGCCGGTCCGGTCAGCATGCGCGTCCAGCGGGCGATCAAGGACGCGCTGGATCCGCGCGGCATCCTCAACCCCGGCAAGATCTTCTGATCCAGCGCTGGGCGCGAGCACGGCGCTGGGGCGAGCACGGCGCTTGGGGGCGAGCACGGCGTGAGACGGGTGCCGGGCGCGTTACGCGCGGAGGGTGCGGGCGGCGTCCGCCGAGGCGTCGTCGGGCATCGTCTGCGAGCGCCGCTCGGCGTCCACCCGCCGCTCGTACGCCTCGATCTCGGCGCGCGTGGTGGCCTCGTCCCAGCCCAGGACGTCGGCCATGACCTGGGCGGCGTGCGGTGCCGTCTCGACCCCGCGATGGTCGGTCTCGATGCTGATCCGCGTACGCCGAGTCAGCACGTCGTCGAGGTGCAGCGCCCCTTCGGCGGCGGCCGCGTACGCGACTTCGGCGGCGAGGTATTCCGGAGCGCCTTCCAGCGCGGCGGCCAGGTCCGGTGACGAGTCGATCAGGTGCAGCACGTCGACGGTCAGCGTCCCGTATCGCTCCAGCAGGTGTTCGACCGCGCCGACGGTGAGCCGCGACTTCGGTCGCCGGGCCAGTTCGGCGCGCCGCCGCCACATGGCGTGATAGCCGTCGGCCCCCAGCAGGGGCAGGTCGTCCGTGGCCGAGCGTACGGCCGTACCGAGCCGCCGTACGACGCGGTCGACCACGTCCGATGCCATGACTCGGTAGGTTGTGAGCTTGCCACCAGCCACCAGGAACAGCCCGAGGATGGGCTCGACCACGGCGTGCTCCCGGCTGAGCGCCGACGTCGCGTCCTCCTCGCCGGACAGCAGCGGGCGGAGGCCGGCGTACACGCCTTCGATGTCGGACCGGTTCACGGGGCGGTCGAGGACCTTGTTGACCTCGCTGAGCAGGTAGTCGATGTCGCGTGCGCTGGCGGCGGGGTGTTCCCGGTCGAGCATCCAATCGGTGTCGGTCGTGCCGATCAGCCAATGCCCGCCCCACGGGATTACGAAGAGCACGCTCGACGCCGTACGCAGAATCAGCCCGACGTCGCCGGTGATGGCCGACCGCGGCACGACGAGGTGGATGCCCTTCGAGGCGCGCACGCGCAGACCGGGCCGGGCGTCGGGCAGCAGTGCGGTGATGTCGTCGCTCCAGACGCCGGTCGCGGCGATGACGGTCCGCGCCCGGATGCCGAACTCGCGGCCCGTCTCGTCCGTTGCGCGTACCCCGGTGACTTCACGGGCCTGGCGCGTGAGCCCGGTGGCCCGCACCCGCGTGACCACGGTCGCGCCGAGACTCGCGGCGGTACGCGCGAGCGAGATCACGAGCCGCGCGTCGTCCACCTGGCCGTCGTAGTAGCGGATGGCGCCGACCGCGGCCTCCGGCCGCAGGGACGGGAACAGCTGGTGCGCGCCGCGTTGGGTGAGGTGGCGGTGCAACGGCATGCCACGGCCGGAGGTCCCCTGGAGCCCGGCGGCGAACGCGTCGTAGAGGGCGACCCCGGCGCCGTAGTAGACGCGGTTCCAGGCGCGCTTCCACGCCGCGTCGCCGGGGAGCGGGACGAGGAAAGGCACCGGTCGCACGAGGTGCGGGGCGAGCCGGGTCGCGAGCAGGCCGCGTTCGCGGAGCGCCTCGTGGACGAGATGGAACTCCAGCTGCTCCAAATAGCGGAGACCACCGTGGACGAGTTTGCTCGACCGGGACGACGTGCCGCTCGCGAGATCGTTCGCCTCGATCAGGGCGACGGACAGCCCGCGGGAGGCGGCATCGAGCGCCGCACCGGCGCCGGTCACGCCACCGCCGATGACCAGCACGTCGAACTCGTCCTCGGCGAGCCGGCGCAGGTCGGCGGCGCGGCGTGCGGGCGACAGGGTGCCGGCGGTGTTCCGGGAGACCTGACGGTCGCGCACACCTGCACGATACTGTGCGATCATGGCCGATCAGCCGCCTTCCGCGCAGTGGCATACGCCACCCCGCCCGTCCAGCGCCGGCGCGATCGTGGCGGCGTCCTTCGTCGGAGTCGGTCTCGTCGCGCTCGCCCTGTTCTGGCAGGCCGCCGGCTGGCTCGCCGACCAGGTCTTCCTGCAGCTCGACGTGGCGCAGCCGTGGTGGATCTGGGTCGTCGTGGCGCTGGTGCTCGGCGTGCTCGCCGGTGTGCCGTCCCTGCTGCTCGCGACGATTCCCCGCGCGCCCGCGGTCCGCGAGACCGGCCGAGCCTGGCTGTGCGCGTCCGGCGTCGCCGTGCTCGGTGGCCTGCTCCGGGTCGTGCCCGATCCGCAGCAGGAGGCGTACCTGTTCGCGCTGGCCGTCGTGCTGGCGGTCGCGGCGTTCCTCCTGCGGCGGGCGCCGCGGACCACCGGCAGCGTCGGCCTGGCGATCGTCGCCGGACTCGTCGCGCTGATCCCCTGGCTGTTGCTGGGATCGCTCGGCGGCGCCCTGGAGACCGTGCTGGCCGCGTTGGCGGCGGCGTCCGCCGGCTGGCTCGCCTCGTCCATCCTGGACGGCCGCTTCTGGACCGCGTTCGGCGCGGCCGGCCCTGCCGAGCCCGTCGACCCTGCGGGCGCTGCCGGTCCTGCCGGCCCGGTGGGCGCTGGATCAGGGTTCCCGGTCGAATCTTTCCCCAAGATTCGACCGGAAACCGTGATCCAGCAGGGGAGCGGAGGCAGTCGGGCCCGACGCGTAGTCGTCGGCGGATTGGTCGCCGGAGTCGCGTTCGCACTGCTCGGGGCAGGTCTGGGTGCTTCCGGAACGCAGCTGGCGGCCATGTTCGTCCTGCCGCCGCTCGGCTTCGCGGCGGCCGCGCTCGGCTCGTCGCGTACGACGGGGTGGCTGGTCGGCGTGGCGGCGCTCGGCCCGCTCGCCTTCGTCGACCCCGACGAGATCAGCCTCTTCCTGCTCGGGCGCGACATTCCCTTCTGGACTCTGATCGCGACCGCCGCGTCGCTCGCGGCCGGACTGGTGCTCGCGCTCGTCTTCGGCCTCGCGCTGCGCAAGACCCCGCCCCGGGCCGTGGGCTGGTCACTCGCCGCGCTGGCCGTTCTCGCGTCGATCAGCTTGTACGCCGTGAGCGGTCAACCGGGTCTCCACGGTGAACGGCTGTTCGTGGTGATGAAGGAGCAGGCGTCGCTGGCCGGGCTCCCCACGACGACCGGGCCCGGCAGCGGGCGGGACGCCCGGGTGGCCGCCGTCTACCAGCGGCTCGTGCAGCACGCCGAGCGTACGCAGGCCGACCTGCGCAAGCAGCTCGACCGGTGGCACCTGTCCTACCGGCCGTACTACCTGGTCAACGGCGTCCAAGTCGACGGCGGCCCGCTCGTACGCCAGTGGCTGTCCGCCCGGGACGACGTGGATCGCGTCCTGCTGGATCCGGTGCTGCGGCCGTTGCCGTCCGACATCGAGACCCATCACGGGCCGTTGACCTCACCGGGTACGGATCACTGGAACATCGACATGGTCGGCGCGCCCAGCGCCTGGGCGGCCGGAGTCACCGGCTCCGGCATCGTCGTCGGCTCCTCGGACTCCGGAGTGGACGGTACGCATCCCGCCCTGGCCCAGAACTTCCGCGGCGGCCCGGACTCGTGGTACGACCCGTGGAACGGGACGACTCAACCGACCGACCACAACGGCCACGGTACGCATACCCTCGCGACCGCCGTCGGGCACGAGGGCGTCGGCGTCGCACCGGGCGCGCAGTGGGTCGGCTGCGTCAACCTCGCCCGGAACATGGGCAGCCCGTCCTACTACCTCGACTGCCTGCAGTTCATGCTCGCTCCCTTCCCCGCCGGCGGGGATCCGTTCACCGACGGCCGCCCCGAACGCGCGCCGAACATCCTCACCAATTCGTGGGGCTGTCCCGAGGCGGAAGGCTGCGACCCGACGTCGCTGCGGCCCGCGATCGACGCCCTGGCGGCGGCCGGGATCGCCGTCGTCGTCGCGGCCGGCAACAGCGGACCACGCTGCGGCAGCATCAGCGACCCGCCCGCCCCGTACGCGGCCGCGATCACCGTCGCCGCCGTGAACGAGTCGCGGCAGGTCACCGAATTCTCGAGCCGGGGAGACGCCGGCACTCCCGGCAAGCCGGACATCGCGGCTCCGGGCGAGCGGGTGCTCTCGGCGATGCCAGGCGGCACCTACGAGAAGGCCGACGGGACCTCGATGGCCACCCCGCACGTGGCGGGCGTGATCGCCTTGTTGTGGTCACAGGAACCGGCGCTCATCGGCGACCTCGCCGCCACCCGGCAGCGCCTCGCGGCCGACGCCCGTCCCGCCGCCCCCGCCTCCCCGGACGGCTCCTCCGCGGGCGACTCCTCCGGCTGTTCCGGTGCCGCCTACACCGTCGGCGCGGGCATAGTCTCCGCGCGATCATGAACTATCGGTCGTGATCGACCGGCGTGTCGTGTCCGCCCGACCCTGGTCAACTCCCGGACGGCCTGATCAACTCGGCCGCTAGGTCAGCTGGGTGAAGTGCTTCGGGGCCGGTGGCGGCGGTTTCGAGCTCGCCTTGCCGACCGCTCGGCGTACGACGCGTTCGGCGTCCCGCGATTCCATCCCGCCCGCCCGGAGCAGGTCGGTCGCCATCGACCGGATCTGGGCCACGATCACACTCCCGGAGAACCCCAACCCGCTCAGGTACGCGTCGGACGCGTTGCGTACGGCGCGGACGGCGGCTTCGCGGCTGGCGTCGGGCGGCAGCTCTTCGGCGTACTCGCGGTGCACCCACCGGATGGTGTCGGCGAGGGTGCGGAGCGAGGACACCAGGGCGGGCGGCACGGGTTCCTCGTCGCGGATGACCGAGATGGTCCGGCGGATCAGCACGCGGGAGTTGCGCAGGCAGCGCGCGATGTGGTCCTGCCCGTCGACGTACTGGGCCAGCGCCCCGCGTTTGCCCCAGCGGATGGGCGAGAGGGTGGCGATCTCGCTGGCCGCCGTCAGCGCCTCCTCGAACGCCGTGAGGTGCGTCTCCGCCTCGCTGAGGTCGGTCAGCGCCTCCTCCGCCTTGGTCCGGTCGCGATGATCCAGCGCCTCCGCCGTGAGGCGTACGCCGTCGGCCAGGTCGTCGAGCAGTGGCCCGGCGGCGCGGGAGACGACGGTCAGCGGGTTCTGGGGCAGGACCAGCGCCATGACGGCCAGTCCGACGCCACCGCCGACGATGGCGTCGACGAACCGGCTGAACAGATACTCGTCATTGGTCGGGATGACCGCCACGACCAGGACGGCACCGGCCGCGGACTGCATCACCAGGGAGGGTCCGCCCCCGGCGAAGATCGCGACGAGGATCGCCAGCACGACGACCAGGGATATCTGCCAGGCGCCCCGGCCGATCACCAGGATCAGTGCCTCGCCGAGGAGGATGCCGAAGGCGTTGCCGAGGACGATCTCGACCGCCCGGCGCATCCGCTGCCCGACGGAGACCGCGAGCGTCGCGACCGCGGAGATGGGCGCGAAGTACGGCTGCGGGTGGTGCATCAGGTTGTGGGCGATGAACCAGGCGATGCCGGCCGCGACGGCGGCTTGCATCGCGATGCCGAGGCTGCCCCGCGTGCGCTGATAACGGCGTTGCAGGGTGGCCTTGAACGCGACCTCCACGTCCGAACGCTACCTGCGACCGGCCCTCCGGCAGGCCGGAACTCGCGTTGATCATGGAGTTTCCGGCCCCGACACTCCGTCGAGACCAGGGTTAACTCCATGATCAACGCGAAAAGGGAGGGAGGGGCGGGTTAAGCGGCGCAGGCGGAGAGCGGGGTGGGGGTGGCGGCCGGGGCGGTGGCGACGATCGCCGCGAGCGCGGTCAGGAACGCGTCCACGTCCGCCTCGGTGGTGCCCAGGCCGATCGACGCCCGCAGCGCGGTCGCCGGGGCGTACGCCCAACCGGCGCGCTGAGCGGCCTCGCCGAGCAGGCGACGGGCCAGCGGATGCGCGCAGAACAGCCCATCACGTACGCCGATGTCCCGGCGGGCCAGCGCGGCGGCGATCTCGGCGGACTCCCGACCGGCGACGGCGAACGAGACGATCCCGACGCGGGGCGCGTCCTGGCCGAAGATCCGCAGTTCGGCGACCCCGTCGAGGGCAGCCAGCCCAGTACGCAGTCGCCGCAGCAGCGCCTGCTCGCGGTCGGCCAGTGCCGCGCGGTCAGCCGCTTCCAGGGCGTCGCACACGGCCGCGAGCGCGACCGCGCCCAGCAGGTTCGGCGTACCGGCCTCGTGACGGGCCGGCCCGGTCGCCCAGTGCACGTCGTGGGTGGCGTCGCCGACCTTGGCGCTGGCGCCCCCGCCCGCGAGGTAGGGCGTCGCCGCGTCCAGCCAGTCCGAGCGGCCCACGAGCACGCCCGCTCCGAACGGCGCGTACAGCTTGTGGCCGGACAGGGCCAGGTAGTCCGCGCCCAGGTCGGCGAGGTCGACGGGGTGGTGCGGGGCGAGCTGAGCGGCGTCGACCGCCACCCGAGCGCCGTACCGCCGGGCCACCAGCGCCAACTCCCGGATCGGCCACAGTTCGCCGGTCACGTTGGTCGCCGCGGTCACGCTCACGAGCAACGGCGTCGCCGGTTCGCCGGAGACCGTGCCCCGGCGCAGCTCACGCAGGGCCGAGTCCAGCGAGCGGACCGCCTCGCCCGGCGACGCCGGCACCGGCAGGCGTACGCACTCCTTCCAGGGCAACAGGTTCGCGTGGTGCTCCCCGGCGAAGGTCACGACGAGGGTGCCGGCCGGAACGACGTGCGCGAGCAGGTTCAGCGCGTCCGTCGTATTACGGGTGAAGATGACGTAGTCGTCCTCGCGCGCCCCGACGAAGTCGCCCACCGTCTGGCGGGCGCGCTCGTAGGCCAGCGTGCACCGCTGGGACAAGGCGCCCGCGCCCCGGTGCACGCTCGCGTACCAGGGCAGGATCTCGTTCACCGCGTCGCTCGCCGCCCGCGCGCACGGCGCGGTGGCGGCATAGTCCAGATTGATCTGCCCTGGTACGCCGAGAACGGCGGGCTCGGCAACGGAAACGAGGCCGGTGACCTGATCGGTGAGCTGACAGGGAGCTTCGAGTACAGCGGTCATGGCAATGCCCTCCCGGGTCCAGGGACCCCGGGTGCTGCACCAGGGAACGGGGTCCGCGCTTGCCTCGCGCGCTCGTCGAGCGAGGCCCGGTCATCACCCGGGGCACCCCACCGCAGATAGGAGGGTTGCCGGACGGCTAGCCGGGGCTTGATGCCGTCACTCGTGACCTGATCCACACCTTAGCGTGGGTAAGCTGCGTTGCATGTCCGAGTTCCCGCCGAGTGGGATACCCCACAGCGAACCGACACCCGCTCCGGCCCAGCCCGTGGGATGGCCCGCAACGGGTGGTCCGCCGCCCGCGTCGCTGCGCCCGTCCGGGTGGCAACGCTGGAAGCGGCCGGTGATCCTCGGCGGCGTCATCCTCTTCTTCGCGGCCGCCGCGATCGCGATGCTCGTCTTCCTCGGCTTCAACATGGGCGTGGAGGCCCTATTGGTCGGGCTGGCGGCGGCCATCGTCCCGGTGCCGATCCTGGTCGCCTGCTTCCTCTGGCTCGACCGGTACGAACCCGAGCCGACCTGGGCGCTGGTGCTCTGCTTCGCCTGGGGCGCGATCATCGCGACCGGCATCGCGTTGATCGTGAACACCTGGAGCTCGCGGATCTTCGAGCAGAACGGGATCTCCGACGGCATCGTCGCAGTCGTCGTCGCGCCGTTCATCGAGGAGCTGAGCAAGGCGGCCGCCCCGCTGCTGCTGCTCTGGTGGCGCCGTAAGGAGATCTCGGGGATCACCGACGGCATCGTCTACTGCGGACTCGCCGCGACCGGCTTCGCGATGACGGAGAACATCCTCTACCTCGGCGGTCACGCGTACGCCGCGGGCAGCGAGGAGTACGGCGTCAGCACCGGACTGCAGATGCTCTTCGCGACCTTCCTGGTCCGCGTGCTCTTCTCGGCCTTCGCCCATCCGCTGTTCACCTCGATGACCGGCGTCGGCATCGGCATCGCCGCGCGTACGGCGAGCCCGGTGGTGCGCTGGCTCGCCCCGATCGCCGGTCTCCTCGTCGCGATGATGCTGCACGGCACGTGGAACCTCATCCCCACGATCGCCGCCGCCACCGGGCAGACCATCCTCGTCCTCTACGGCTACTTCGCCCTGGAGATGCCGATCTTCCTGGCGATGGTCGGCTTCGCCCTCTGGCTGCGCTCCCACGAGGGTCGGATCACCGTGCGGGCGCTGCCGGCGTACGTGCGGGCCGGGTGGTTCAGCCCGCCCGAGGTCGCGGCCCTGGCCTCGCTCGGCCGTCGGCACGCCGCCCGGACCTGGGCCAAGCGGGTCGCCGGCGACCCCGGACGCAAGGCGATGAGCGCCTTCCAGTTCGCCGCCACCCGGCTCGCCCTGGTCCGCGACGGCATCGAGCGCGGCTTGAACCGTACGCCCGAACAGCAGGCCAAGGCCCAGGAAGAAGAGCGGTCGCTCCTCGAGCAGATCACGGCGGCCCGCGAGGTGTACGTCGGGCGCGACCCGCAGACGCCACCGGCCCGGTGGACTGGTACGGCGTACGAGCTGAGCTTCCCGGACGGACAGACGCGGACCGTGTCGCCGCCCCCGGAGCCGGTGGTGCCGATCCCCGTGCTGATGCCCCCGCCGCCCGCGCCGACCTGGGGTTATCCCGGCTGGCGCCGCTGACTTACGCGGGCGCCGCGCCCTCCGCCTCCTGTTGCGCCGACTCCTCGCG
This sequence comes from Hamadaea sp., assembly GCA_013361475.1. Classification (GTDB taxonomy): domain Bacteria; phylum Actinomycetota; class Actinomycetes; order Mycobacteriales; family Micromonosporaceae; genus Hamadaea. The sequence continues at coordinate 9,263 of JABFYB010000154.1, read as the reverse complement.
GAGCTTGGCCTCGATCTGCTTGCGCCGGCCGATCATCGCCCGGATGCCGGTGTTGAACATGGCCACCAGCGGCACCGCGATCAGCGCGCCGATGATCCCGGCCAGGGCCAGGCCACCGGCGATCGCCGCGATGACGGCGAGCGGGTGGATGGCGACGGCCTTGCCCATGATCAGCGGCTGCAGGACGTGCCCCTCGAGCTGCTGTACGCCGATGACGATGGCGAGCACGAAGAGCGCGGTGATCCAGCCGTTGTTGACCCCGGCGATGAGCACCGCCACCGCACCGGACACCGTCGCGCCGATGATCGGGATGAACGCGAACAGGAAGACCAGCGCGGCCAGCGGGAGAGCGAGCGGCACCTTGAGGAACCAGAGGCCGATGCCGATGCCGATCGCGTCGATGAAGGCGACGAGGACGGTGGCGCGCACATAGGAGACCAGCGTGTGCCAGGCGGCCCGGCCGGAGTAGTCGATCGCCTCGCGGGTCGCCGGCGGCATGATCCCGACGAAGAACCGCCAGATGATGTCGCCGTCGCGGAGGAAGAAGAACAGCGAGAACAGCACCAGGAACAGCCCGGTCAGCGCCTCGACCGTGGTGGACGCGGTGGCGACCGCGCTGCTGGTGAGCTTGTCCTTGTTGTCGTTGAGGAAGGTCTGCAGCTGCTTCGCGAACGAGGTGAGCTGCTCGTTGGTCAGCCCGAGCGGGCCCTCCTTGAGCCAGTCGCGAATGTCGTTGACGCCCTTGGTCGTGTTGTCGGCGACCTGCGGGATGTTGTCGACGAACTGCGTGATCACGATCGTGAGTACGCCGGCCACCGCCCCGATGCCGAGCAGGACGACGATCGCGGTGGCGAGCGACCGCGGCAGGAAGCGGGAGAGCACCCCGACGAACGAGCCCAGCAGTGCGCTGAGCAGCAGCGCGATCACCAGCGGGATGATCAGGTGCGACAGCGTGTTGATCAGCCTCAGCGCGAAGAACACGATGATGCCGAGGATCAGAATGCGCCAGCCCCAGGCGGCCGAGACCCGCAGGCCCACCGGCACTTCCTGATCGTCCCGGCTGGCCGTGCTGCCGTGCGTGACCTCGGGCGTGGACGGTACGGGGTCGGCCACGGCTTCCTCCTCGACCTGCTCCTGGCGCTGGGCGCGGCGGGCGCGCACACCGGCGCGACCGGCCTCGTAGGCCCTCTTGATGTTGGCCCGGGCCTGCTCGAACCGCCCCAAAGCGCACCTCCTGCCGCCATCTGAGCACCTTGGCCGGTCTTACCGTAACCGGCGGACGCACGCTCAGCATCCGGGAAGACACCCATCTCGCACGCGTCACCCCTTCCGCGCCACCCCTTCCGCGCGATCATGAACTATCGGCCATGATCTTGGCGAGTCGTGTGGGTGGGTGGGCGGTGGTGTCGTGTCCGCAGTGCCCTGATCGACTCCGCGGCGCCCTGATCACCCAAGGGTTGGCGGCGGCCGACAGCCGCCGTCGGCGGTCGGGTAGCGTGCCTGACCGTGAGCGCAGCAAGTCAGCCCGACTCCGGCCTTCCCATCCGCCTTCTGCTGGACCGGGTACTCGTCCGCATGGAATCCGGCGACGGCGAGCGGCTCTCGGCCGCCGGCATCGTGATCCCCGCCACCGCGTCGGTCGCACACCGGCTCGCCTGGGCCACCGCCGTGGCGGTCGGCCCCAACGTGCGCTCGATCGTGACCGGCGACCGGGTCCTGTTCGACCCGGACGACCGCTCCGAGGTGGAGCTTCACGGCCGGGACTACATCCTGCTCCGGGAGCGTGACGTCCACGCGGTCGCGGCGAACCGGATCGAGGAGAACGGCACCGGCCTCTACCTCTGAGGGCTGGTTCGCGCTGCGCTCAAGGGGCTATTCGGCGCTGAGGCGCTTCAGCGCGCCCAGGGCGACCTCGCGCTTGGTCGTGTACCAGAACGGCGGCAGGCTCTTGCGGAGGAAGCTGCCGTAGCCTCGGGCCGTCTCCAGCCGGGAGTCCAGCACGGCCACGACTCCCTTGTCCGAGGTGGACCGGATCAGACGGCCCACACCCTGGGCGAGGCGTACGGCGGCGATCGGAACGCTCACGGAGGCGAAGCCGGAGCCGCCCGCGTCGTCCACCGCCGCGCTCCGGGCGGCCGCGAGAGGCTCGTCCGGACGCGGGAACGGCAGGCGGTCGATCACGACGAGCTGGCAGGCGTCGCCCGGCACGTCCACGCCCTGCCAGAGCGACATCACGCCGAACAGGCAGCTGGCCTTGTCGGCCCGGAACTTACGGACCAGCAACGGCAGCGCTTCATCACCCTGCAGCAGCACGGTGTAGTCGGTCTTCATCCGGACCAGTTCGGCGGCCTGCTGAGCAGCTCGCCGGGAGCTGAAGAGCCCGAGCGTACGCCCGCCGAGCGCCTCGATCAGGGTCAGTAGTTCCTCGGCGGCGGCGTCGGGCAGGCCGGACGCGGCAGGCCTCGGAAGATGCGCCGCGACATAGAGGATGCCCTGTTTGGCGTAGTCGAAGGGGGAGCCGACGTCGAGCGAGGTCCAGGGCAGCTCGTTGTGCTCGGCCGGGGGCTTGACCGCCTTCGCCGGCAGCGTGCCGGCAGCGGCTTTGGCGGCGGCGTCGGGCGCGGGCGGCGTCTTCGCGATCAGTCCCAGCGACCGGGCCACGGGCTCGAACGTGCCGCCCAGGGTCAGCGTGGCCGACGTCGCCACGACCGTGCGCTCCTCGTAGAGCTTCTCGGCGAGCAGGCCCGCCACTGACAGGGGAGCGACCACGAGCGCCCGCCGTGGCTCGTGCTCGACCCAGGCCACGTCATAGTCGGCAGCCGCGAGGAGGCGCTGCGCCGTGGTGTTCAGCTCGGTCAGCGTCGCCTTCGCCTGCTGCTTGCGGACCGGATCGGGATCGTCGGCCTTGATCTCGCCGATCTGCCGCAACGCTCGGCTCGTCGCGCCGTCGATCAGCGTGCAGGCCTCGTGGAGCACCGTCGGCAGGCCGGTCTGCAACCGCCCGGCGGGCGTCTCGACCAGCCCCAGGGTCAGCGCGTCAGCCGCCTCCTGAAGCGAGGCGTGGTCCTCGGGCTCGATATAGGAACGCGAGGCCCGGGCGGTGCGGTCGACGGCTTCGGCGGTCAACTCGGCCTGCGTCGCGCTCGAGACGCGGTCGGCCAGTTCGTGCGCCTCGTCGATGATGAGCAGCTTGTGCGGCGGCACGATCTGCCGGCCGGCCATCATGTCGACAGCGAGCAGCGAGTGGTTGGTGACGACCAGGTCGGCCTCGCGAGCCCGGGCGCGGGACGCCTCGGCGAAGCACTCCTGCCCGTAGGGGCAGCGGCTGGCTCCGACACACTCCCGGGCCGGCATGCTGACCTGTCGCCAGATGACGTCGTCGACGCCCGGGTCCAGCTCGTCCCGGTCGCCGGTGTCGGTCTTCGCCGCCCAGTCGCGCAGACGATCGAACTGCTTGCCGAGCCGGCCCGCCTCACCGATCCAGACGGTCTTGGTCTTCGCCGGCCCGGTCTCGGCGATTGTGGCGTCGAACAGCCCGGCGGGCTCCTCCTCGGCGTCGCCGGCATGCTCCAGCTTGGCGACGCACAGATAGTGATGGCGGCCCTTCAGCACGGCGTAGGTGGGCTCCCGCCCGAGCAGCGGCTTGACCGCCTCGGCGAGCCGGGGCAGATCATGGTCGACCAGCTGGGACTGCAACGCGAGGGTGGCCGTCGAGATGACGACCGGGCCGTCCACAGTCAACGCGGGCGACAGGTAACCCAGCGACTTTCCGGTGCCGGTGCCGGCCTGGACGAGCAGGTGCTCCCCGGTCCGCAGGGACTCGGCGATCGCCGCGGTCATCGCCTCCTGGCCGGGACGGGCCGATCCGCCGGGGACCGCGCCGACCGCGGCCGCCAGGATGTCTTCTGCGGTGGCTGCCTTCCGTCGGGTCACCACACGACCCTAGCGGTCCGGGCCGACAACTCCGTCCCCGCACGCGGGGCGGCGGGCGTACGGGCCGGTCGGGTCGCCATGCGGCGTGGCGCGCTCCGGATGACGCCGTGTGACAGGATGGGGAGGCGATGGACGAGCAGCACGATCCGACGCTGCCGGACGATCGCCACCCTCCCGTGGCGGTCGCGCATACCGGCGACCAGGTCCGGGTGGAGATCACCAAGTTCGACGGCTCACCCCATCGGGGCTATCCCGCCGTGCTGCTCGGCGCCGACGACTACGGCCGGTGGCTCGGCGTACTGCCGGGGACCGTGTCCGACTCCGGCATCCGGCACGAGCGGCCCTGGGTCCTGCTCGTCCCGGAGGACGCCTGGTGGACGGCGATGTTCAATCCGCCGCCGCAGGGCAGCGAGATCTACTGCGACATCACCACGCCCGCCGAGTGGATCGCCGACCGCGTCGTCCTCGCCGACCTCGACCTCGACGTCAAGCGCCGCCGGGAGTCCGGTGCGGTCCTGCTCGTCGACACCGACGAGTTCGACGAGCACCGGCAGCGGTTCGCGTACCCGCCGATCCTGGTCGAGCAGGCCTGGGCGGCGGCCCGCTATCTCCAGCGGGCGCTCGCCGACGGGTCGGAGCCGTTCGCGTCGGCGTACCGGCAGTGGCTCGACAAGGTCGTCACGTGGACCCCGATGGACCTGCACGATTAGGCATTACTTCGCAAAACCCGGCACGTCGGTGATGAATGCGTGATGATCTGGACATGACACGCCGGTTGAGCGAGCTGCTGAGGGTCCCGCCCGGCGGGGTGGACCTCCGCACGATCGACCCGCGTGGTACGCCGGGCCTGCCCAAGGCGGCGGTCCGGGACCCGAAGGCGTGGGCGCGGGCGCAGCTGCCGGTCCTCGGCGCGGAGTTGTTCACCTGGCAGGAGAAGTTGTACGCGGCCGCGAAGAGCGGGAGTTCCCGGCAACGGTTGCTGCTCCTGCTGCAGGCGATGGACTGCGGCGGCAAGGACGGGACGATCAAGAAGGTCGTCGGCCAGTTCAATCCGCAGGGCGTGCACATCGTCGCGTTCGGCAAGCCGACGGAGGAGGAACTCGCGCACGACTTCCTCTGGCGGATCGAGCGTGGCCTGCCCGGGGCGGGCGTGATCGGCGTCTTCAACCGGTCGCACTACGAGGACGTTCTGGTGGTCCGGGTGCACAACCTGGTGCCCGCGCGAACCTGGCGGTCCCGGTACGCCAAGATCAACCGGTTCGAGCAGCGGGTCGTCGAGGACGGCTGTGCTGTGGTCAAGATCATGCTCCACATCTCCCCGGAGGAGCAGCAGCGGCGGTTGCTGGACCGGCTGGCCGACCCCACGAAGTACTGGAAGTACAACCCGGGCGATGTCGACGAGCGGGCGCTGTGGCCCGCGTATCAGGAGGCGTACGCCGATGCGCTGGGCAAATGCGACAGCGACGAGGCACCGTGGTACGTCGTGCCCGCCGATCGCAAGTGGTACCGCGACTGGGCTGTGGCGAATCTCCTGCTCGAGAAACTGCGTGAGCTGAATCCCGCGTATCCGCCGGCCGATTTCGACCCTGATGTCGAACGTGGCCGGTTGGTCACGGCCCCGGAGGTGAACAGTGGGTGAACACCACATGAATCCAAGGTGGCTTCGGGTGACCTGCGGTTGACGAGGACGTGAAGCACCCTAGTATTCGGCCCGAAACCCGATCGTCGCGGTGCCCGTTCCGCCGCCGGATAGTCCATCTACGACAGATGAGGTTGTGCCGTGAAGTTCTCCCTTCGCCCGCAGGACGCGGCCTTCTACGACTTCTTCAGCCGAGCTGCGCAGAACCTGATGCACGGGACCGAGCTGCTCATGGAGCTGGCCCTGCCGGGCGCCGACGTGCAGTCGGTCAGCGAGCGCCTCGGCGACCTGGAGCACGACAGCGACCAGATCACGCACGAGCTGTACAACAAGATCAACTCGACCTTCATCACCCCGTTCGACCGGTCGGACATCTACAACCTGGGCTCGGGCCTCGACGACGTGATGGACCACCTCGAGGCGGCCGGCAACCTGGTGTACCTCTACGGCCTGACCAAGCTCCCGGCGCTGCCCCGCGAGATGCACGAGCTGGTCGACGTCCTCGATCAGCAGGCCAAGATCACGGCCAACGCCATGCCGCAGCTCAAGGGCATGAAGAACCTCCAGGAGTACTGGGTCGAGATCAACCGGCTCGAGAACGAGGGCGACCGGGCGTACCGGATGCTCCTGGTCCGGCTGTTCTCCGGGGAGTACGACGCCCTGACCGTGCTCAAGATGAAGGAGGTCGCCGACGAGCTGGAGAAGGCTTGCGACGCCTTCGAGCACGTCGCGAACACCATCGAGACCATCGCGGTCAAGGAGTCCTAAGCCTTGGACGCCATGTTCTGGGCCGTCTTCGCGGTCATCGCGGCGGCGATGATCTTCGACTACACCAACGGCTTCCACGACGCCGCGAACGCCATTGCGACCAGCGTCTCGACCCGGGCGTTGACGCCCCGTGTCGCGTTGCTGATCGCCGCGCTCGGCAACTTCATCGGTACGCATTTCGGCGCGAAGGTGGCGGCAACCGTCGGCAAGGGCCTGGTGACCCTGCCGGCCGGTGAGGCCAGTCTCGGCATCGTGCTCGCCGGAGTGATCGGCGCCATCGGATGGAACCTGCTGACCTGGTATTTCGGCATTCCTTCGTCCTCGACGCATGCGTTGTTCGGCGGCCTTGTCGGAGCGACTCTGGCCGGAATCTGGTTCGGCATTGATGCCAAGGTGCTCTGGAGTGGTCTGCTGGAGAAGGTCGTCTACCCGATGGTTCTGTCACCGGTAGTCGGCTTCATCCTCGGCGCGATCGTTATGGTCGCCGTCATGTGGATCTTCCGAAAGGGACATCCCGGCAAGCTCAACCGTGGATTCCGGATCGCGCAGACGATCTCCGCCGCCGCGATGTCGATCGGGCACGGCATGCAGGACGCCGCCAAGACGATGGGCATCATCGTGCTGGCCCTCTACGTCGGCGGCTACCAGGACGATCCCAGCCACATCCCGGGCTGGGTGTACTACACCTCGGCCACGGTGCTGGCGCTCGGCACGTACGCCGGTGGCTGGCGGGTCATCCGCACGCTGGGTCGCAAGATCATCGACCTCGGTCCGGCCGAGGGGTTCGCGGCCGAGACGGTCGCCAGCAGCGTGCTGTACTACAACGCGCTGGTGCTCGGCGCACCGATCTCGACCACCCACACGATCACCTCGGCGATCATGGGTGTCGGCGCGACGAAGAAACTCTCCGCCGTGCGCTGGGGCGTCGCCGGGAACATCGTCACCGCTTGGGTACTGACCTTCCCGGGCGCCGCCCTCATCTCGATCCTCGCGTACCTGGTGATCCGGCCGATCTTCTAATCGAGAGGGCGGCGGTGTCAGCCGCCGACGCGGACCAGCCGTGCGCTCAGGTGGTCCTGCATCGGCTGGCCCACCGCCGCCATCTCGTACGCGTACAGCAGCTCGCCGTTGACGATGCCGAACAGGCGGTGCCCCGCTCGCACCTCCTTGGCCGTCGGCGTACGCACGACGGCGTCGGTCTGCACGTCCAGCCGGGGTGGGTTGGCCTCGGCCTGGCCGAAGTAGAGCTCCATGATCCCGGTCGGATTGGTGAGGAGCATCTCGACCTCGTCGCCGCCGGCCGCCGGCCGCCACCAGCCGACCTCCCGGAAGGCGGGCCGGATCGGGGTGCCGTCCTCCTCGATGAGCCAGGCGCGCGACTCGTAGTGCAGGAACGGCCGGCCGTCGTGGCTGATCCGGATCTCCTGGGCGTAGTCGAAGTCCTCGATGGTCGAGTAGCCGCCCTTGCCCCGGCCGCGCCACTCGCCGACGAACGGCAGCAGACCGAGCAGCGCGTGGTTCAGATCGGGACCGACGCGCAGGTCGTGGGTGTCCTCGTAGGGGTACGGCTCCACCGGCGGCGCGTTGAGCCACGGCGGCTGCATCGGATTCTCACTCACCAGCGTCCCCTTGCGATTCGGACTGCGACGTAGACGAGGCCGCCGGCGAGGGCTCCGAAGCCCGCCACCAGCAGGCTCACGAACCCGATCTCGGTGACCACGCCGTTCATCTTAGGCTGCGGGGTATGAGCCGAAAGCTTGTAGTCAAGGTCACCGCGGGTCGCGACGCCCCGGAACGGTGCGCGCAGGCGTTCACCGTCGCCGCGACCGCCCTCGCCGCCGGGGCCGAGGTCTCCCTCTGGCTGACGGGGGAGTCCAGCTGGTACGCGTTGCCGGGCCGGGCCGAGGAGTTCGAGTTGCCGCACTCCGCCCCGCTGGAGGATCTGCTCGCCGCTATCGTCGCCGGTGGTCAGGTCACCCTGTGCACGCAGTGCGCGCAGCGGCGCAACATCACTGAAGCCGACGTGATCGACGGCGTACGCATCGCCGGTGCGGCGTCGTTCGTGGAGGAGATCCTGGCCGACGGCGTCCAGGCGCTCGTCTACTAGGCCTCCCGGCAGCCCGACAGCAACGACACCACGACAGATCCGGGGTCGGCGCCCTTGCGCCCGCGGACGGCCACGAAATCGCCGGCGTCCGCGTACAGGGTGACCGTGGCGTCGCCCTGGGTCGTGCTCGCGTGGTACGCCTTCGGCAGCTCCGCCGCGATCGAGCGAAGCAGGGTCGCCTCGTCGCCCGGGGTGGTCGTGAAGGTCAGCTCCCGTTTGACGGAGCGCCCGCTACGGGCGTTCGTGATCTCGCACGGGCTCTCGGCGTACTCGCTGATCTTGACGCTGCTGGAGACGGCCGAGAGTTCCCCGGTGACCCGGTCCATCGTGGCCCGGGCCTGGGCCACGGTGGTCTGGCCGGGCACGGTCGCCGGGTCGCGGTGGTAGGAGTAGACGGCCAGGCCGACCAGGACCAGAGCCCAGGCGGCGACCCCCGCGATCACCAGTCGCTTGCGCATGGCCCCAATAGTGACAGGGCGCGTCACCATTCGGTGACGCGCCCTGTCGGGGTAAGAGCGTGGGCTTTAGGAGACGGACACCTGGAACTCGTTGACGCCCCGGTCGACGGAGACCTCGCCGCCGCCGTTGCCGAAACGGGACAGCGCGCGGACGGTCCACTGGCCGGGCGCGGCGAAGAACCGGAACCGACCGGCCGGCGAGGTCACGACCTCGGCGGTGAACTCACCGGTGCGGTCGAGCAGCCGGACGTACGCGCCCGCGACCGGGTCGCCGGAGGCGGCGAGGACGACGCCGGAGATCACGGTCTCCTTCTCGAGGTCGACGCTCGCGGGGATGGGGGCCGCCTGGTCGGGGGCG
>JABFYB010000581.1 GCA_013361475.1 Hamadaea sp. | reverse complement strand
CGAGACGATCGTGCTGCTGATCATCGCGACGAACAGGACGAGCAGCAGGCCGCTCAGCGATTCCATCACCTCGCGGTGATTCATCGGCGCCGCGCTGTCGGACGCCGGCGCGGCCGTGGGGGGAGCAGTGCTCACGTTGGTGCCTCCAAAAGATCAACCACCAGCGTCGCACAATCTTGCCTAGTGAGCAAAGTTTCTCAGAGTGCAATTATGCACAGCGGTAGAATCGAGGTGTGACCACGGAAACAGTCGCGCCCACGGGCCGGCGAGAGCACGCGCCGGAGGGCCTGCGGGAGCGGAAGAAGGCCGCGACCCGCCAGGCGCTGCACGAGGCGGCACTGCGGCTCGCGGTCGACAAGGGGTACGCCGAGGTCACCGTCGACGCCATCGCGGACGCCGCCCTGGTCTCCCGCCGGACGTTCTCCAACTACTTCGGGAGCAAGGAGGACGCCCTCCTCTACGGCGATCGCAACCGGGGCGAGCAGCTCGTCGAGCAGTTGCGTGCACAGCCGGCCGACCGGACCGCCTGGGAGGCGTTGCGGGGCAGCGCGGCCCAGCTCTACACCGGTCTGGAGAACCTCGACCCGCAGTGGGTCGCCCAGCTCCGGCTGATCCGGCGGCATCCGGCGATCCTGGCCCAGCAGGTCGCCAACCACGGGCAGCTCGAACAAGGCCTGGCCGAGGAGTTGGCGGCCCGGCCCGGCGGGTTGGATCCGCTGGCGGCGCGGGTGATGGCGGCGGCCTTCCTCGCCGCGCTCCGGGCGGCCATCACGGTCTGGCTGGACGAAGGCAGCCGGCCCGGGCGCCGTTCCCTGCCGGTCATGGTCGACCGCGCCCTCGACGAGCTGGCGAAGCAGTACACCTGAGATGCCCGAGGGCGACACCGTCTGGAACACGGCCCGGTCCCTGGACCGGCTCGTCGGGCAGACCCTGACCGGTTCGGATTTCCGCGTACCGCAGTTGGCGACGATCGACCTGACCGGGCGCACCGTCGAGTCCTCCGCCAGCCGGGGCAAGCATCTGCTGCTGCGGCTCAGCGGCGCCGTCACCCTCCATTCCCACCTCCGCATGGACGGCTCGTGGCGGGTGTTCGCCGCCGGGGAACGCTGGAGCGGCAAGCCCGCGCACCTGATCCGGGTGGTGCTGAAGACGGATCGCGCCGCTGCGGTCGGCTACCACCTGCACGAGCTGAAGCTGGTGCCCACCACGGGAGAACCGGCTCTGTTGGGCCATCTCGGCCCGGATCTGCTCGGCGACGACTGGGATCCCGACGAAGCCGTACGCCGGCTCGCCGCCGACCCGGACCGGGAGATCGCCGACGCGCTGCTCGATCAGCGGAACCTGGCCGGCATCGGCAACCTGTACAAGGCGGAACTCCTTTTCCTGCAAGGGATCTGGCCCTGGACTCCGGTCGGGCGGGTGGCCACGCTGCCGAAGCTCGCCGACCTGGCGCATCGGCTGCTCACCGCCAACAAGGGCCGGTGGACGCAGAGCACGACGGGTTCCCTGCGCCGAGGCGAGACGACGTACGTGTACGGCCGGCGTTCGATGCCGTGCCGTCGCTGCGGCACCTTGATCCGCAAACAGGAGCAAGGCGAGCGAATCACCTATTGGTGTCCTACGTGTCAACCCGAGGACTTGGGTAGATGATGGGTCATGGACCAGTGGGTGGTACTGGCGCAGATCGCACTCGCGGCCGCACTCGGCGCGTCGATCGGGCTGGAGCGGGAACTCAACGCGCAACCCGCCGGCCTGCGTACGCACATGCTGGTCAGCCTCGGGGCGGGCCTGTTCACCCTGTCCGGGGCGTACCTGCCGGGTGATGACCCGACGCGGATCGCCGCCCAGGTCGTGACCGGCATCGGGTTCCTCGGCGGCGGCGCGATCCTCCGCGAGGGCGCCAACATCCGGGGACTGACGACGGCCGCCTCGCTCTGGGTGACCGCCGCCATCGGAACCGCCGTGGGGTTGCGCTGGTGGTTCCCGGCGATCGCCACGACCGCACTGGCCCTGATCGTCCTGTCACTCGTGAAGTACGTCGAACGGGAAGCGCTGCCCCGGCGGCGACTCCTGGAGATCACCCTGACCCTGGAGCCCGACGCCCGCCTGGACCGCGTCGAACAGGAGGTCATGGAGGCGCTGCCGCGATCCCGGGTCACCCGGGTCTCGTACTCGCTGACCGGGCAGGCCCTGGTCATGACCTCGCAGCCGCAGAACGGCACCAGTCTCAGCGTCGTCGGCGAACGGCTGCGCGGGCTGGCCGGCGTACACGGGGTCGAAATCAGCCGCTGACCCCCGCATAATGGCGGCATGTCTGGAAGCGCTCCCACCGGCGATCTGCTCCGGGCGAGGATCGCGACCTCGGCCCTGTTCCTGCTCTTCGGGACGGCGCTCGGCGCGTGGACGGCCCGCATCCCGGCGATCAAGCAGCACCTCGGCCTCACCGACGGCACGCTCAGCCTGGGCCTGCTCGCCTTCGCCCTCGGCGCGATCATCGGCATGCAGATCGCCGGGCGGCTCGTCGACCGGCTCGGCAGTTCGCGGGTCCTCATCCCGGTCGCGTTCGCCGAAGGCGTCGCGCTGATCACGCCGGCCTTCGCACCCGGCCTGGCGGTGCTGATCGCCTGTCTGCTCGTCTTCGGCACGGTGCACGGCCTGCTCAACATCTCGATGAACGCCAACGCCGTCGAGATCCAGCGGGCCTGGGGCAAGCCCATCATCACGTCGTTCCACGCCGTCTACAGCGTCGGCGGCTTCCTCGGGGCCGCGTACGGCGGGCTCTTCGCGTGGGCCGACCTCAGCCCGCAAGTCACCTTCCTCACCCTGGCCGCGCTGCTCACGGCCCTCGCCGCGGTCTGCTCGCGGTTCGTGGTGCGGGCCGAGCCGGCCCCGGCCACTCCCGACACTCCACAACGGACGACCGGCGTCCTTCTGCTCGGCGTCCTGGCCTTCTGCTGCCTCGTGGGCGAAGGCGCCGCGGCCGACTGGAGCTCCGTCTACCTCCGCGACGGCCTGGGCAGCACCGCCGGATTCGCGGCGGCGGCCTACGCGGCCTTCGCGATAGCCATGACCGGCGGACGGCTCGTCGGCGACCGGCTGGCCGCGCTCCTCGGTCAAACTCAGCTGGTACGCACCAGCGCAGCGCTCGCCGCCGTCGGTCTCGCCGCCGCCCTCGCGATCGGGCACCCCGTCGCGGCCGTGGTCGGCTTCGGCTGCCTCGGCGCCGGGCTGGCCTGCATCGCGCCGCAAGTCTTCGCCGCCGCCGGCAACCGGAACCCAGCCCGCGCCGGGCAGGCGATCGCCCGCGTCGCCGCCATGGGGTACGCCGGATTCCTGGTCGGCCCCGTCGTCATCGGGGCGTTCGCTCAACTCACCAGCCTGCGCTGGGCTCTCGGCGTACCAGTCGTGTTGACGGTCTTCGTGGCCTTGGCCGCGACGGCCCTTCAGCCCCAGTCGGGCAGATTGTGGCCCATCAGCTGGCACCGCGCGTAGAGATGGGTCTGGCCGGGAGCCGGACTGCCCGCGGGCGGCGACCACTCCTCCGCGATCAGCTCCAAGACGGCGAAGCCGTGCCGGGTGAGCAGATCCCGCAGCTCGTCACGCGGGTACGCGGTCAGCGGCACCTTCTCCCCGAGGAAATCCCGGAGCAGGTAGTCGGTGTCCCCCTCGACCATGCCGAGCGCGAAGAACGCGCCATGCCGCAATTCGCGGCGGATGTCCTCGAGAACATCCTCGATCTCCGTACGCGGCAGCACGAGCAGCGAAAAGAAGGCCACCGCGGCGTCGAACTTGTCCCCGACGGGATGCAGCCCGCCGAGATCATGCAGATCCCGCTCCACGAAGATCGCACCAGGGACCTCGTGCCGGGCGATGTCCAGCATCACCGGCGACGCGTCGACCCCGACCACCTCGCAGCCGCCCTCGATGAGCTGGCGCGCCGTCGGCATGCCCGTCCCGCACCCGACGTCGAGCACGATCGGCGGCCGATGCGGGGTCTCCCCCAGCCGTTCCAGCAGCCACTCACCCGTCACCCGTTGACCGGGCTTGTCGGAGAACGCCTCGCCGTAGTGCGCGCCGATCGAGTCGAAGACCCGGGCGAGATCGGGCCGCACCTCCTGCATCTCTTTGTGCGCCACGCCCCCATCCTCCCAGCTCCCACCCCCTCCCACCGCCCTTTTCCCCTCTCCCTCCCCGGTGCTTTCCGCGCGATCATGAACTAACGGTCGTGATCGGCCGGTGTGTCGTGTCCCCAGCACCCTGATCACTCCCCGAACGGCATGATCAATCGGCGCGCTCCGTTTCCGCATCGGGCGAACGTCGATACGCTCACGCTCATGAGCGGGTCGCACGAGCACGACCATCACGAGCACGGGCACGACCATCCCCACGAGCACGACCACGGACACGAACACGGCCAGGCACACGGGGAGCACGCGCACGCGGAGCACGGGCACGGCGAGCACGGGCACGGCGAGCACGGGCACGGCGAAGGGCTGTGGCACCGGCTCACCCACCTCGTCACCCCGCACTCGCACGACGCGGCGGCCAAGGTCGACGCGGCGATGGAGACGTCGCGTGACGGCCTGCGTGCGCTGTGGATCTCGCTGGGCGTACTGGGGGTGACGGCCGTGCTGCAGGCGGTCGTCGTGGTCCTGTCCGGCTCGGTCGCCCTCCTCGGCGACACGCTGCACAACGTGGCCGACGCCCTGACCGCCGTACCGCTGGGCATCGCCTTCCTGCTCGGCCGACGGCGGCCCACCCGCCGGTACACCTACGGTTACGGGCGGGCGGAGGATCTCGCGGGGATCGTGATCGTCGTCTTCATCGCGGCGTCCGCCGTGGTCGCCGGTTATGAAGCCGTACGCCGTCTGCTCAACCCGGCCGAGGTCAGCCACCTCTGGGTCGTCGCCGTCGCGGCGCTCATCGGATTCGCCGGGAACGAAATCGTGGCCCGGTATCGGATCGCTGTCGGACGCAGGATCGGCTCGGCCGCTCTCGTCGCCGACGGGCTTCATGCGCGTACCGACGGGTTCACCTCATTGGCCGTGTTGCTCGGAGCCGGCGGCGTGGCGATCGGCTGGCCGTGGGCGGACCCGGTCGTGGGCCTTTTGATCACGGTCGCGATCCTGTTCGTGCTGAAGGACGCGGCGCGCGAGGTCTACCGGCGGCTGATGGACGCGGTCGACCCCGATCTCGTCGACCAGGTCAGCACAGTGCTCGCCGCGACGCCCGGCGTGACCGGCGTCGGCGACGTCCACGTGCGGTGGATCGGCCACCAACTGCGGGCCGAATGCGAGATCAGCGTCGACCCGAGCCTCACGATCGCCCGGGCGCACGCCATCGCGGTGGACGCCGAACATCGGCTGATACACGCCGTACCCCGATTGACCAGGGCGTTCGTGCACGCCGATCCGGACGGCGACGACCATCAGCACGACGAACTCGCCCATCACCGGGACAACGCGCACGGGCGGCGTACGGCCAAGACGCACTGACCCGCGTCAGCCGCGGGCTCAGCGATCTCGGGCTCCATTCCGCGATCAAGTTCCCTTGGTATGCCGAAAGCGGCCCGCTGGCGCAGATGCAGGGCGCACTGAGCCCGAATCGGACACGAAATCGCAGACCAAGGGCACTTGATCACCCTGCGGCTGAAGCGGCGTCGCTGAACGATCCGACGCCGGCACGGACGCCGACGCGGACGCGACGCGGACGCCGACCGCGACGGTGACGGGCGCGGCCCGGACGCCGACCGCGACGGCCCCGGCGCGGC
>JABFYB010000107.1 GCA_013361475.1 Hamadaea sp. | reverse complement strand
CTCATCCAGGAGATGATCATCCGGGTCGCGCGTAACTTCGGTGGCACCTCGGTCTTCGCGGGTGTCGGCGAGCGTACGCGTGAGGGCAACGACCTCATCCACGAGATGACCGACGCGGGCGTGCTCAAGGACACCGCGCTGGTCTACGGCCAGATGGACGAGCCCCCGGGTACGCGTCTGCGGGTGGCCCTCTCGGCGCTGACCATGGCGGAGTACTTCCGTGACGTCGCGAACCAGGAGGTGCTGCTCTTCATCGACAACATCTTCCGGTTCACCCAGGCCGGTTCGGAGGTGTCCACCCTGCTGGGCCGGATGCCGAGCGCCGTGGGTTACCAGCCCAACCTGGCCGACGAGATGGGTGAGCTGCAGGAGCGGATCACCTCCGTCCGGGGTCGCGCGATCACCTCGCTGCAGGCGATCTACGTCCCCGCCGACGACTACACCGACCCGGCCCCGGCGACCACGTTCGCGCACCTCGACGCCACGACCAACCTCGAGCGGAAGGTGTCCGACAAGGGCATCTACCCCGCCGTGGACCCGCTGGCCTCGTCGTCGCGAATCCTGGCCCCGGAGTACGTCGGCGCCGAGCACTACGCGGTCGCCTCCGAGGTGAAGCGAATCCTGCAGAAGTACAACGACCTGCAGGACATCATCGCCATCCTCGGTATGGACGAGCTCTCCGAAGAGGACAAGGTCACGGTCGGCCGCGCGCGGCGGATCGAGCGCTTCCTCTCGCAGAACACGCACGCCGCCAAGCAGTTCACCGGCGTGGACGGCTCGGACGTGCCGGTCAAGGAGACCGTCGAGGCGTTCAAGAAGATCGCTCAGGGCGACTACGACCACGTCCCGGAGCAGGCCTTCTTCATGTGCGGTGGCCTCGACGACCTCGAGCGCAACTACCGCGAGCTCACCAAGTAGTTCTTCCGGGCGCGGGCGGCGGTGACGTCGCCCGCGCCTCTAGTCAGTCAGGAAAGGTGGGGACGTGGCGAAGGAACTCCGCGTCGAGCTGGTGGCCGTCGAGGAGCGCATCTTCACCGGCACCGCCGAGCTGGTGACCGCCCGCACGACCGAGGGCGAGCTGGGTGTGCTGCCCGGTCACGCCCCGATGCTGGGCCAGCTCGCCGAACCCGGCCAGGTACGCCTGAAGCTCGCCGGCGGCGACACCCAGGTCTGGAACGTCACGGGCGGGTTCATCTCCGTGACCGGCGAAGGCGTCACGGTCCTCGCCGAGGAATGCTCTCCGGCTTCGGCCGCAGACCGGCACTGAGTCTCAAGCGCAGCGGCCGATGGGGATCCTCAAGGCGATCGCAGTCGGCCTGATCGTTGTATTCCTGCTCCTGGCGACGCTTTTCCTGCGTCGTGAGTGGTTCGCCCGGCGTGGCGGCACCGTCGAGATCTACATGCGACTGGGCATGATGGTCGAGGGACGGGGCTGGGCGCCGGGCTTCGCTCGTTTCGCCGGCGACGAGCTTCGCTGGTATCGCATGTTCAGCTTCTCGCCGCGGCCGCGCCGGATCCTGCGCCGGCGGGACCTGTCCTTGGTCGGCCGGCGTACGCCCAGCTCCGCCGAGCAGGTCCTCGTGCCGGCCGAGTGGGTCGTCGTGCGGCTGTTGCGCCCGACGCGGACGGTTCAGCCCGATCCGCTCCCGGACGACAAGCTGGTCGAGATCGCCATGTCGCCGACGGTCGTCACCGGGTTCCTGTCCTGGTACGAGTCGGCCCCGCCCGGCCCGTCCCACCTCACCTGAGTAGGCCGACGACCCCTTAGCGGGAGGCGGCCTTGCGGTAGCGGGAGATCGCCAGCGGCACGAAGATGATCAGGATGAGCGCGATCCAGCCGATCGCGAGCGGGATCGCGTGTTCGGCGGGGAAACCGCTGCCGTTGTAGACCGGGTCGGACGAGACGTTGCCCCAGAGTTTGCGCAGGGACAGCACCATCGACGAGATCGGGTTCCACTCGGCGACCGGCTGCAGCCAGCCGGGCAGGGTGGCGGTGGAGACGAAGGCGTTGGACAGGAAGGTCAGCGGGAACATCCAGATGAACCCGGCGCTCTGGGCGACCTCGACCGACTTCACCGACAGGCCGATGACGGCGCTGATCCAGCTCATCGCGTACCCGAAGGCGAACAGCAGGAGGAAGCCGTAGATCCCGTCGAGGACGCCGGTGTGGATGCGCCAGCCGACGATCAGACCGGTGACCGACATGACCACCACGACGAAGATGTTGTTGATCAGGTCGGAGGTGGTCCGCCCGACCAGCACCGCTGCTCGCGACATCGGCAACGACCGGAATCGGTCGACGATGCCCTTCTGCAGGTCGTCGGCGAGGCCGATGGCGGTGATGCCGGCCCCGAAGGCGACGGTCTGCACGAAGATGCCCGGCATCAGGTACTCCCGGTAGGAGATTCCCGGGATGATGATCGACCCGCCGAACACGTACGCGAACAGCAGCACGAACATGATCGGCTGGATGGTCGAGAAGATCAGCAGGTCGGGGATTCGCTTGATCTTGATCAGGTTCCGCTTCGCGACCACCCAGCCGTCGGCCAGCGCACCCGTGACTGACCGCACTCCTGGCGGCTCGCGCAAGCGCTCCGCGGTGCTCATCGGTTCTCCGCCTCCTCCGCCTCGGCCTCGGCCGTGGTGCCGGTCAGCTTCATGAAGACGTCGTCGAGGCTGGCCCGGGTGATGCCGATGTCGACCGGTTCGACGCCGGCCGCGTCGAGACGGCGTACCGCCTCGATCAGGGTCCAGGCGCCCTTGGTGATGGGCGCGGTGACCTGATGGTCGACGACGGTCGCCGGACCGGCGCAGACCTGGCTGAGGATGTCCTTGGCGATCTGCGTCTCGGCTCGGTTGCCGACGGTCACCTGCAGGCGTTCCCCGCCGACCTCCTTCTTCAGCTCGTCCGGCGTGCCGTGCGCGATCGCCTGCCCGCGGTCGATGACGACGATGTCGTCGGCGAGCTGGTCGGCCTCCTCGAGGTACTGCGTGGTCAGGAGGAGGGTCGAGCCCGCCCGGACGCGTTCGCTGATGACGTCCCACATGCCCATCCGGCCTCGCGGGTCCAGGCCGGTCGTGGGCTCGTCGAGCACGATGATCGGCGGCGAGATCACCAGCGCCCCGGCCAGGTCCAGCCGGCGGCGCATCCCGCCGGAATAGGTCTTCACCGGGCGGCTGGACGCGTCCGTCAGATTGAACCGTTCGAGCAG
The DNA here is from genome assembly GCA_013361475.1 of Hamadaea sp. Lineage (GTDB taxonomy): Bacteria > Actinomycetota > Actinomycetes > Mycobacteriales > Micromonosporaceae > Hamadaea. The sequence goes on along the minus strand of JABFYB010000107.1, from coordinate 2,559 downwards.
CTCCTCCGCTCGTGCTCGGGCGGTCCGTTTGCCCAGGTGGTAGAGCCGGCCGATCATCTCCAGGTTCTCGCGGCCGGTCAGGTACTCGTCGACCGCCGCGTACTGGCCGCTCACGCCGATGATCTTGCGGACCTCGTGCGGCTGCTCGACCACGTCGATGCCGTTCACCAGGCAGCGGCCGCGATCGGGCCGCAGGAGCGTGGTGATGACACGCACCGACGTGGTCTTTCCGGCGCCGTTCGGCCCGAGCAATCCGAGGACGGTTCCCTCGGGTACGCGCAAGTCCAGCCCGTTGAGGGCGGTCACGCTGCCATACTGCTTGACGAGGCCTTCGGCGAGGATCGCATCCGCCATCACCTCAACCTAGCGACGATCTTGGTCCGTCGGGCCGGATCGCCGAGTTGATCAAGCCGTGCCTGATGGGCGGCCGGTCAGCGGGACCCGCCCGGGACCCACTTCACATCGCCAGTGCCGTCCGAGTTCGCCACCCGGGACAGGATGAACAACAGATCGGAGAGCCGGTTGAGATATTGGGCCGGGAGCGTGGAGGTCCGCTCCGAATCCGTCTCCAGCAGGGCGAACGTCGACCGTTCCGCGCGGCGGGCGACCGTCCGCGCGACGTGCAACAACGACGCGCCCGGGGTACCACCCGGCAGCACGAACGAATCCAGTTTCGCCAGCCGCGCGTTGAACTCGTCGCACCAGCCTTCCAGGCGGGTGACGTAGTCGGCGGTGACCCGGAGCGGTGGGTACTTCGGATCGGGGGTGATCGGGTTGCACAGGTCTGCGCCCACATCGAACAGATCGTTCTGGACTAAGGTGAGCACGGCGCGAACGTCGTCAGGCAGTTCGCCCAGAGCCAATGCGACGCCCAGTGCGGCGTTGCACTCATCCACATCGGCGTACGCGCCGATCCGTGGGTCGGTCTTCGCCACTCGCTCGCCGTTGCCGAGCGCGGTGGTTCCGGCGTCGCCGGTCTTGGTGTAGATGCGGGTGAGGTGAACGGCCATGCACAGCAGCGTACTCACGCGGCCTGCCGACGACGGCTGGGGGAACGGCGGCAGCCTGCCTACGATGGCGGATGTGGACGTGATCAGAGTGGCCGGCCCGGCCCGCCTGAACGGCACGGTCGGCGTCGTCGGCGCGAAGAACTCCGCCCTCAAACTCATGGCAGCCGCCCTACTCGCCGAGGGGGCCAGCGCCATCACGAACGTGCCCCGGATCACCGACATCGCCTTGATGGGCGAGGTGCTGCGGCGACTCGGGGCGGACGTGCGGTTCGAGACCGCCCTGGACGGCAGCGGCACGGTCGAGATCGGCGTACCGGGGAAGTTGCACCACGAGGCGGATTACGACCTCGTCCGGCGGCTGCGGGCGTCCATCTGCGTCCTGGGGCCGTTGCTCGCCCGCTGTGGCAAGGCCCGGGTGGCGCATCCGGGCGGTGACGCGATCGGGTCCCGGGGCCTCGACATGCACGTCGCCGGGCTGGCCCGGATGGGCGCGGAGGTCGGCAGCGAACACGGTTTCGTGCTGGCCGAGGCGCCGTTCGGGCTGCGCGGGGCGGAGATCTGGCTCGACTTCCCAAGCGTCGGGGCGACCGAGAACCTGCTGATGGCGGCGGTGCTCGCCAAGGGCGTCACGGAGATCGACAACGCCGCCCGGGAGCCGGAGATCGTCGACATCTGCCGCATGCTCACCGAGATGGGCGCGCGCATCGAGGGCGCGGGCACCTCGAAGCTCGTCATCGAGGGCGTGGACGCGCTCCAGCCGGTCCGGCACGCCACCGTGGGCGACCGCATCGTGGCCGGCACCTGGGCGTTCGGCGCCGCGATGACCCAAGGCGACGTCACGGTCACCGGCATCGATCCGCACTTCCTCGACATCGCCCTCGACAAGATCGCGCAGGCCGGCGGGCTCGTCGAGACCCGGCCCGACGCGTTGCGCGTACAGATGGATCAACGCCCGCGCGCGGTCGACATCGTGACGCTGCCCTATCCGGGCTTCGCGACCGACCTCCTCCCCATGGCCATCGGCCTGGCCGCCGTCGCCGACGGCGTCTCGATGATCACGGAGAACATCTTCGACGGGCGCTTCATGTTCGTGCAGGAGATGGTCCGGCTCGGCGCGGAGATCAAGACCGACGGCCACCACGCCGTGGTCCGCGGGCGGCCGCTGCTCTCCTCGGCCGAGGTCCGCGCGACCGACATCCGCGCGGGCGCTGGCCTGGCCATCGCGGGTCTCTGCACCGACGGGGCCACGACGGTACGCCACGCGCATCACATCGACCGGGGCTACCCGGATTTCGTCGGCGACCTGATGGCGCTCGGCGTACGGGCGGAGCGGCTGGAAGCCTTGCCCGACCCGGAGTACACCTTCGAGTAGCTACTTCCCCTCGCGATCACTGGAGCGGCGCCGATATCGGCGCCGCTCTTTCTATAACGGCTCGGTTGCGGGATCTTGTCGCTGCGGTGAACAAGTGATCTGATCACTTGGTCACTTGACCCCCTCAGTGCAGAGGAGCGGCACATGGACCATCCCGTCGCCCGGCGTACCCTGCTC